>JAAXHR010000422.1 GCA_012270805.1 Dehalococcoidia bacterium | reverse complement strand
CCTGTGAAGCACCCAACAGCTATATCAAACTATTTTGTGGGAGAGGCATCCCTGCCTCAAACAATCAGGAAAGGGATTTCCCTCCCACGTGGGTTACTTCAGAATGACCATTTTACGGGTCCCTGAGAAGTCACCTGCATTTAAGTGATAGAAGTAGATACCACTTGCAACCTGTTCACCGAAACGGTTGCGACCATCCCAGTAGATAGCCTTGGAGCGGGTGTCGTACTTCGCTGCGGTTTGATGTCCCACATCGATGTCGCGCACCAACTCACCATTGACATCATAGATGGTCAACCGTACATCCGCATCCTCTGACAGATGATACGGAATCCACGTTTCTGGGTTGAACGGGTTCGGATAGTTGCGAAGCAGTTCCGTCTCTGCGGGAATCTCATACGCGATGAGGTCTTCCAGCGAGATAATACCGTTCTTCACATCATCCACAGTAACGATATGACGCACCGGTTGGACACCGATGAGCGGAGTCGGCGAATCAGCGGAAATCTCAAGCACATCACCAACGCGTGCGGCGTAGTTGTCAGCGAGGTCAACAAATGTCATGTTGTACCCATCTGCTACGTCGACGGAGGAGATGCTGCTGAGCGCTGACTTGGTTGACAGGTTCTTCACCTTGACACGGAATCCTTCTTGTGCGACGCCTGTGATTTCGTCAACGACGGAACCATTGACATCAAGGACCGGTGTCTGATTATCAACCGTGTAGCCAGCAAGTGCGATTGGTGCCGCACCTGCACTGCCGTTCTCCCAGCCATCACCAGAGACCATAGCGGAACCGGCGGCGGACGCCATTACGAGATATGCTGCATCACCCATAACAGGACCGTCGGCGGGATCGCCTGCGGCTGCGACCAACTGGAACTCACCGCCAGATGAGGCGATGACGTTGGTAACAACGCCTGCTGCGAACAGACCCGCAATATCACTGATGTTGGTTACTCTGGCATCGTTGACAGGCAGACCGACGAGATTCGAGCCAGCTTGCAGGTTAATCATGGAGTCGCCCCATGAATGACCATTGAAGGTGACGCTTGTCTCTGCGGCCATCGAAACGAGGATACCGAGGTCGCCGGTAATTGCCACATCGCCGCTTCGGCTATTCCACGTTGTGCCGTCATAGGTAATCAGGAGATTCACATTGTCGCCAAGTTTCGTCTCCAGATCGCTAACGGTGCTGAGCCCTTCCTCCATCAACGGCACACTGAACAGGCTGATTCCCTGCGGTAGCGTTGAGGTGAAGGAGATGGTGTTCTGCAACGTAATCATTACGGTAGTGGATCCACTGTTGCCAGCGGCGTCCATCGCGGTAACGGTAACAGCATGAGCACCGTTTGCCGCTTCGTTGTCTTCACTGATAGTGATTTCAGCACTGCCTGACGATACGTCAACCATACCCTGTGTTGTATCCAGCATGGAGACATCAGCCATAACAGATGCTACGCTGTTGTTATCTGCCGCCGTTGCGGTGATGGTAACCATATCGCCATTTGCAACCATGTCTACAGAAGCAGATGCCTCTACGGTCGGTGCCATATTGTCAATGGTCAACATCCCAGTTCCGGTAGCACCGTTGAGGTTAACGGTGACAGTGTGTGCGCCATCGGTGTGCAGATCAGCGACAACCATGAATGAACCGCTGTAGGAGCCAGCCTCATCCTCTGTCATCGCCATATCGGTGACAAGCGTACCGACGGAGAAGGTCGCCATCTGAACTGGTGTACCCATCGCCGAAACCGTTACGGTATCACCCGCTTTTGCATACATCGGGGCGACCGATACGGAGTCAACAGATGTGTTATTGGTGTCAGCGGTAACCATTACCTCTGCAGCGGCAGCGATGCCTTCTGCATCTGTCGATGCATTGATGGCTATCATACCTGCTGTCGTAGCGGTGAGACTTGCCTCCGCGTGGTAGTTACCAGCGGTGATAGTCACCGGCGTTGTAATCGAGCCGGCAGATGCAGTCAGCATTATGACTGTATCTTCGTTCCGCGTTGCAGCACTGCCATCGGCTGCGACCAACTTAACGGTAACGGTAGCTGCACCGTCGTCGAGGTTGAAATCAGCGGCTTCAAGGGCAAGCATAGACGCGCCTGCAGCCGACTGAACGATAACGTTAAGGTCTGGTGTCACCTGCACATTGTCAAAGAAGAATTGGAATGCGGACTTCTCTGGCATAGCGGGTGCGGTGGCGTTCTCATAGGTGAACATAATTTTGTCACCCTTCTCCACCGTCTCCTCAGATGCGACACGAGCGACCATATACATTGTTGGGTCGTCAGCAGTCGCTCCTGTCGCTTTGGCTGGTGGCTGCTCTTCGACCTCACCGGTT
>JAAXHR010000179.1 GCA_012270805.1 Dehalococcoidia bacterium | reverse complement strand
GCCGGACCTTTCTATAGACATATCACGACTCTGGCGTAAAGAGAAAAGAATCTATGGAGCCACTCATAACTGCTAATCGCCACCCAAAATTCTTCTTGACCTTCCCCAAAAAACACGCTATACTTAACCTATCCAAATCACCAAACCGGAGGTCCCCTATGAAGCCTTATGTGCTAATACTTTTATTTACACTTGCGCTTACACCCGCAATCCATGCAGCGTCCGAATATACAATTACAAACAGACACCGTGTGATCGAGGAAGCAAATCCAAGCCAGACCAATGTCCCCGTCGGCACAAAACTGCCCGATGTTGACTTCACCACACTCGACGGCAAAACCCACACTTTAGACACGCTCGCCAAACACCGACCCGTCGTTTTCGCATTTCTCGCTACGGAATGTCCCGTTGCGCAACGTTATACGATGCGCCTGAAACGGCTCCATGCCGAATTCGCAACACATACCTTCGTTGCGGTCTACGCCAACGAAAACGACTCTGTCGACGATGTGAAGGCATACGTCGCCAAAGCGGAATCCCCGTTCCACGTTGTGAAAGACACTACAGGTAAACTGGCGCACACTTTCGGTGCGACGATGACGCCACAGGTGTTCGTGTTGGATGCATCGCGTACCTTAAAATACCGCGGTGCCATTGACGATAACCGCTATGAAACACGCGTCAAATATCACTACCTGCGCGACGCACTCATCGCAACCCGCGACGGCACCCCTGTCTCTGTACAAGAAACACCGGCATTCGGCTGCACAATCCACCTCCCCGAAACCGAATTCCCCGAAAAGATTACCTATAGCGAACACATCGCACCGATACTCCAGAAGAACTGTCAGACGTGCCACCGTCAAGGCGAAGTCGCACCTTTTACGCTCAGCGACTATAGTGATGCGAAAGCGTGGGCGACCGAAATCACAGAATACACACAGGCACGGCTCATGCCGCCGTGGAAACCCGCTCCCGGCTATGGTAATTTCAAGAACGAACGCCGCCTCACCGACACCGAGATCAAGATGATTGCGCACTGGGTCGAATCCAACGCACCTGCTGGCGACCTTGATGCCGTGCCACCTGCCCCCAAATTCCACGAGGGTTGGGCACTCGGTGAACCCGACTGGATCGCTGAGATGCCGGTCGAATACGAAATCGAGCCTGAAGGTGAAGACGAATATCGGCAGTTTATCATCTCCACAGACTTCGACACCGACATGTACGTTCAGGCAGTTGACGTGCAACCCGGGAACCGCAAAACCGTCCATCACGTCATCGCCTACCTTGATGTGGACGGTGAAGCACGCAAACTTGATGCACAGGACCCGAAACCCGGCTACGTTACCGAAGGCACGGGACCCGGATTTGACAGTGCAGGAACCGTTGGTGGTTGGGCACCCGGTATGGCGCCTGTTGTGTTGCCTGAAGGTGTCGGGTATCTTTTACCCAAGGGTGCGGACATTGTTATGCAGGTACACTATTACCGCACTGGACATCTCGAACGCGATCGCACGCGTCTGGGGCTCTACTTCTCCAAGACCGAGCACACGACGAAGCTTCGCATCGGCGACGCTATCAACAAAGATTTCGTGATCCCTGCAGGTGAAGGTTGGTATGAGGTCTTGGCACACGAGAACTTCAAGAGAGACGTCTATCTCCTCGCCACGATGCCGCACATGCATCTCCTTGGACGCGACATGCGTCTCGTTGCGACTACCCCTGAAGGCATCAGACACGACCTCATCTGGATCCAAGATTGGGACTTCAATTGGCAGGACGTCTATCACTATCGTGAGCCGTTGTTTTTACCGGCGGGTACCCGTGTAGAGTTAGTCGCCCATTTCGACAACTCGGCGGACAATCCAGCGAACCCGCATGATCCGCCTGTCCCTGTCGGTTGGGGCGAAAAAACCACGGATGAGATGTGTATTGGGTTTTTGTATTATGTAAAGGCGAGTGAGTTTTCGCCTGATCTGCGGTGATGTTTTCAGCTATACCATAGGTGTCAATTTAG
>JAAXHR010000386.1 GCA_012270805.1 Dehalococcoidia bacterium | reverse complement strand
ATGGACATCTCGCCCTCTTCGAACCAGCCGATGTCCGGCCCCAGCGCGACGCCGTAGTGCCGTATTTTGCCCTCGAACTGCAACTGCTCCAGCGTCTCGAACAGCTCGTCCCGTTCCAGCGCGTCCACCCGCGGGTTGTGGACCTGGTACAGGTCGATGTAGTCGGTGTCCAGCCGCCGCAAACTCTGCTCGCAGGCGAACTTGACGAACTCGCGGTCGAACTTCTGGGGGCGCTCGCGGTGCCCGTCGCGGGGCGTGGGGTCGTAGATGTCGTATCCGAACTTGGTGGCTATAACAAGGTCGTTGCGCCTGTGGCCCAGCACCCTGGCCAGGATTTCCTCGCCATAGCCGTCGCCGTAGGTATCGGCGGTGTCGAAGAAATTGATGCCCAGCTCCACGGCGTTCTCCAGCAGCGCGGCCCGCTCGGCATCCTCCAGCCGCCCCCACCAGTTGGTGGCGACGGTCCAGACGCCGAAGCCCACTTCGGACAGCACAAGGTCGGTGCGCGGCAATTGTCGGAATTTCATTGCTGATAAACCTCTGTGCGTATTGTTGAGTTGCGTCCTACACAGCGGGTTGAATTTCTTGGACGAGGTTTGCCAAGGATTCTGCTACGTCGGTATCGTCTACGCTATAGCCGAATATCCCGGTATGAGACGGGTCGCTGGCTTGGCCTAAAGGTCTGAAATTCAACAGCAGATTGCAATCTCTGTAAACTCGTTGAACCGCAGTGCCTACATTCAGGATCGCGAACCCTCCATTGCGATTGACTCGAAAGCCTTTGCTTTCAAGAGCGTTTCGCACCGCGACTACCTGAAACTGCCTGTCCGACGGATGGAAATACTCCAACCAATTGGTTGACAAAAAACCTTCACCTATTCTCAACAAAAACACGTCATAAGCAAGCGTTCCGTTGATGATTTTGCGAGGCCCACAATATCGAGCCACATTGTGTTCGGGAAGCAGATTATTCTCTTCCGTTAACTGGTACGCCAAGAGAACAGTTCCTTTTGCACTAATCCGTGCATCAGCTTGGAGCGGTCGACGGTTCTGGCTGAGCCTTCGATATCTATATGTTTGCCGGTTTTGTCTCTCGCAGTATACTTTACATTCTCGGTGTCTACGAACCACACACCGAGAGCGCGTTCATCAGGAAACGACCACTGGGCGTAAACCCACCCTTCATACGAGCTTCCCAACCCGACAGC
>JAAXHR010000009.1 GCA_012270805.1 Dehalococcoidia bacterium | reverse complement strand
CTCACCCAGCTCGCCAAGCGCTACCCCGATAACGCCCTCATCTTCTCCCACTTCGGCGGTGGATTACCCTTCTACAAACACATGCCAGAAGTCAACGAGACCCTCACAAACGTCTGGTTCGACTCCGCTGCAACACCGTTCCTCTACGACGCCGACATCTACAATACCGTCGAAAAACTAGTCGGCGGTAGCCGCATCTTCTTCGCCAGCGACTTCCCTCTAATGACTCAACGCCGGGCATTAGACCACCTGCGAAACTCCGAATTGACCCCCTACAGACAAAAGATGATCCTAGAAGTTGCTGGCCAGTTGTATGATTTCTCTCGTTCACGAAACAGCCAGAGCTAAACTCACACCGTCCTCAGTCGAAAGATTCCCATTCCATGGCCCTGCTCCTCAACCGATCCGATGTGCAACAAGTGCTAACGATGCCAAAGGCCATCGATGCCGTTGAGGCAGCATTTTCCGAACTCGCAAACGCCACCGCTGAGATGCCACCTCGCACNNACCGGCGAAGTTGTGGCCGCAATGGACGGCGGATATCTGACAGCGGTTCGTACCGGAGCCGTCTCGGGAGTGGCGACGCGGCACATGGCGCGTGGCGACTCGAAGGTGGGCGGCGTTCTCGGTGCAGGTGTGCAGGCAAGGCAACAGGCAATCGCCATCGCAGAAGCCAGCCACGTGGAGACGATCTTGACGTTCTCGCTCGACGATGACGCGTCGCGTCGCGAGTTCGCAGGTTGGGTGGCGGAACAGACCGGGCTCGACGTCCAACTGGCATCGAGTGGAGAAGAGTTGTGCCGCGAGTCCGACATCGTGGCTCTTGCGACAACGGCCGCGAATCCGATAGTCAGCGCGGAGTGGTGGAAACCGGGTGCGCACATCAACGCCATCGGCTCTCATGCGCCCGGGGTCCGCGAGCTCGACACTGCAACCATCCAGAACTCTCGCATCATCTGCGATCAGCTCGAAGCCTGTATGGCAGAAGCCGGGGATTTACAGATTCCAGTCGAGGACGGCGACTATGCGTGGTCTGACGTGGCCGGCAACCTAGGAGATGTCGTTAATGGCGACACGCCCGGACGCACCTCCGACGACGAAGTAACCCTCTTCAAGAGCGTCGGATTGGCGATCCAGGACATCTCGTGCGCGGCCCTCGTTTATCGAGAAGCGCTTGCCAACAACATCGGGCAGGAGTTCAACTTTTCCGCATGAAGTCCCGTTACCTAAAACAACCCCGTCAAAAACTCCCACCAAGCGGTTACCACACCAACGGCCGTGTAGTTGTCCAACACTTGCCAGATGTGGAGGATATATTCCTGCGTCATCTTCAGCGCGGTGCAGATGAGTAGCCAGATGAAGATTCGTTTCGCCGTGAATTCGTAGTCGGGCCACCAGTGCCGTTGCGCGGCGATGGCTACGAACCAGAACTCGAAGACGTTCGGAAATAGGAACAGCACCCATCGGGATTCGGTGAATTCGAAGGCGAAGAAGCCGATAGCGCGAAACGCGAATAACAGTACCGCAACGGTTCGGCCTGGTCCGTCCCACTGTCTCACCGCGACCCAGAGGAAGGTCAGCATGTAGACCTGATCGATCCACTTGTCGAATGTCTGGTAGTCCCAGACTTCGCCGAAATCGATCAGGTTCATCATGAACAGATCGGAGAAGTCGACGACGATGGCAATGAGCGCGCCAAAGAACGCCCATCGAAGCACGGGCAAAGAGCCGGCGATGCGTGCCGTGGCGATTATCAATTGTTCAAGCACTGTATCTCGTGTTAGATGCTATCGCCAAACAGTTTTGTGTTTGCGAATTCAAACCAACGAAATATAATTTTCAGTTAGCAGTCGCGACTATCGACTGCTAACGAATTTCGACACATGCGGTTGGGTTGCGATTGATGCATCTGATGCTTCGTCCTTTCCACGCCTGCAAGACGGAAAAACGAAATACCAAGGAGGAAAGACCGAGTGACGGTTAACTTGAAGCCACTAAGCGACCGCGTGGTCGTCTCACCGGCCGAAGAGGAAGCGGCGACCAGCCCTGGCGGGATCATCATCCCGGACACCGCGAAAGAGAAGCCGCAGCAAGGCTCGATCGTCGCCGTTGGTCCAGGGCGGACTACCGACGAAGGCACTTTGATCGAGATGGGTGTGAGCGTTGGCGATACCGTGATCTATTCGAAGTATGCCGGTACCGAGTACAGCCAAAATGGCAATGACTACTTGATCCTGCGAGAATCCGACATCTTGGCGATCGTCGGATAACCCAGGCCAATCCCGTAGCGATTACTGATTTCGTCCCAAAAGCCAGAAAACCTGAGACGACAAACTAAGGAGAAATCAAGCAAATGCCAGCAAAAGATTTGCTATTTGAAGAGGAGGCTCGAGCCAAGCTCAAGGAAGGCATCGACGTCCTCGCAAACACCGTCAAGAAGACCCTCGGCCCGCGCGGTCAGAACGTCATCGTTGACAAGAAGTTCGGCCCCCCGCAGGTCAACTCCGACGGCGTGACCATCGCCAAGGAAGTCGACCTTGAGGACCCGTTCGAGAATATGGGCGCCCAGCTCCTCAAGGAAGCCTCCAAGAAGACCAACGATGACGCTGGTGACGGCACAACCACCTCCACCGTCTTGGCCCAAGCCATCGTCGCTGAAGGCTTCAAGAACGTCGCAGCCGGAGCCGACCCGATGGCCCTCAAGCGCGGTATGGAAAAGGCGATGGCGACCATTCGCGATTCCATCAAGAATCAGTCGACTCCAGTAGAGAGTTCCTCTCAGATCGCCAACGTCGCAGTTCTTTCCTCTCACGACGACGAGATGGGTAACCTCATCGCCGAAGTCATGGAGAAAGTAGGAAAAGACGGCGTAATCACCGTCGACGAGTCCAAGTCCCTTTCTTACGAGACCGATTTCGTAGAGGGAATGCAGATCGACCGAGGTTTCCTCTCGCCCTACTTCGTCACGAACCCGGACCGGCAGGAAGCGGTTCTAGACGACCCATACATCCTGATCACCTCGCAGAAGATCTCGGCAGTCTCTGACCTGCTCCCGCTTCTCGAGAAGGTCTTGCAGTCCAGCAAAAACGTCATCGTGATCGCCGAAGACGTCGAAGGCGAAGCTCTCGCCACCCTCGTCGTCAACAAGCTCCGCGGCACCCTCAACTGTGTTGCAGTTAAGGCCCCGGGCTTTGGCGACCGCCGCAAGGCTATGCTCCAGGACATCGCCATCCTAACTGGTGGTACCGTCATCTCCGACGAGATCGGCCGCAAGCTCGACTCCGCAACCCTCGAAGACCTCGGCCGCTGTCGACAGGTCGTCGTCAAGAAAGACGACACGACCTTCGTGGACGGCGCAGGCGAGCAAACTGGCATCCGTGGTCGTATGGCCGAAATTCAAGCTCAAATCGAGGACACGACCTCCGATTACGACCGCGAGAAGCTCCAAGAGCGACTCGCCAAGTTATCCGGGGGCGTTGCCATCCTTCGTGTCGGCGCCGCAACCGAGATCGAAATGAAGGAGAAAAAGCAACGTGTCGAAGACGCTCTGGAAGCGACTCGTGCGGCTGTTGAAGAAGGTATCGTACCCGGTGGCGGCAGCGTCCTGATCCGGGCAGCGGACAAACTCGACGGACTCGAATTCGAAGACGAAGACGAGCAGACCGGCGTGCAGATACTCTCGAAATCACTGCGCGAGCCTATCCGCATCATCGCCGGAAACTGCGGTTTCGAAGGCGCAGTCATCCTTGACCGTGTAGCGGGCAGCGACGACCTCAACTTCGGCTTCAACGCCATGACCAACGAATACGGCGACATGATGGACATGGGCATCGTCGACCCCGCAAAAGTCACTCGCTCAGCCGTCGAAAACGCTGTGTCCGTGGCTGGCATGATCCTGACGACCGCCGCGCTCATCACCGAGCAGCCCGAGCCACCCATGCCCGGCGGCGGAATGCCACCCGGCGGCGGAATGGACTTCTAGTTCCGGCCAAAAGACGGCTGGCAACAGCAAACGACGCGCCGCACTAGTTCCAAGGTGCGGCGCGTTGCTATTTGTTACGTGGATAGAATAATCCAAGCTATGAAGCATATCGAGTTCCATCCCGTAACCCCTGACCACTGGTCGGACCTTGAGCATCTCTTCGAATCGCGCGGTGGACCCAAGCACTGTTGGTGCATGGTTTTCAGACCGATGTCAACCGCCTTTCGACGGGCCGGTTCTTCTGCCAAGAAGCAGGCTCTTCACCAAACCGTTGTCGCCGACATTCCGGTCGGCATCATAGCTTATGACGGCGTGGAACCCGTTGCATGGTGCTCGATAGCGCCTTTGGAGTCCTACACCAATCTCCGCACACGCAGTTACGTTTCGGATGGCTCCGACACTGAAGGTGTCTGGTCGATTGCGTGTTTCTACATCCGCAGCGCGTTTCGACGTCAAGCAATGACAACTCTGTTAATCAACGCCGCAATCG
>JAAXHR010000258.1 GCA_012270805.1 Dehalococcoidia bacterium | reverse complement strand
ACCTGAATGCCTCGGACCGCGCGGTGGCATCTGACCACCGGGTTCGCACATTATTGATCGCTAGATCGACTCTCTGAGCACTCTCCATGCTCGCCCAAATAGGTCGCTGGATATACCGATACCGCTACGGCGTAGTGGTGGCGTGGGCGGTGGCTCTGGCGGCGATGCTGCCGGTTGCACCCCAAGCACAAACCAAACTGCTGCCGGGAGGATTCACGAACGCAGACTACCCTTCGCAACGTGCGCGCGACCTGCTAGAAGAGCGTTTCGATGTCCGCGCGACGAACATCCTGTTCATCGTCAGCCATGAGGTTTGGACACCGTATTCGGTCGAATTCGTCGCCGCTACCAGTCACCTCACTGAGCAATTGGCGGCGAATCCTTACGTTGAGGTTGTGCGATCGTATCTGACCGAGCCCGGACTGATCTCTGAAGACGGGCGCATGGCCATAATCGGCGCGGACCTCACTCTCGACATCGAGGATTCGCTCACCGCGCTTGACAGCATCACCGAGGACTTGGACCCCGGCGAACTTCAGGTTGTGATAACCGGCGCACCGCCCCTATATCGCGACATCGTCGTTGCCAGCGGCGAGGATCTGAGACGCAGTGAAATTGTCGCGTTTCCGCTAGCCGTCATCGCGTTGCTGTTGGTGTTCGGAACCGTGGCGGCCGCGATCATGCCCGCAGCTGTAGGCGGTGTTGCCGTCGCCGTGGGGCTCGGGATCGTCTACTACGTCGCCGACTGGCGCGACATGTCGGTATTGGCGTTCAACATCATCACATTGCTCGGTATCGGCATGGGCATCGACTATTCGCTGTTTTACGTCAACCGATTCAAAGAGGAACTGGCAAAGGGTTTAAGTATTCCAGATGCCATCGCCATAACGCATTCCCACGCCGGTGTGGCGATCCTGTTTTCGGGCGTGACGAGCATAATCGGTGTCTCTTCCTTGCTTCTTTTCGATCTGACCGTACTCGATTCGATAGGAATTGGCGCGGTTATCGTGCTGTCGATCGCTCTGCTTTCGGCGCAGACACTGATGCCCGCGGTGCTGGGAATCGTCGGTCATCGCATCAATTGGATCTCGGTGCTGCCGACTTGGCGCGTCGGGTACGGCGCTTGGGCGCGGATGGCAGAGATGGTGATGCGACATCCGTTTCTCTTCCTCGTTCCCACTATCGCAATCCTCGTCGCTTTAGCGATCCCGTTCAAGGACCTTCGTCCTGGAACTGCCGACGCTACGATTCTGCCCAATCGGTATGAATCACGTCAGGGCTTTGACCTATTGCAGAACGAGTTCGGTTGGGACATCTCTACCGAACTAACGGTTGCATACACGTTCGAGGGCGATCCTTTTGAGGAGCGAAACTTGGCGACGCTTTACGCGTTCGGCCAAGCGTTGGAGGGCCTCCCATCAGCTCAAAAAGTATCGAGCATCGTTAATCTGCGCCCGACGCTCGGATTGTCAGACTATCGGGAACTCTATCGACATCCGGAGGCGATCTACGACGCTTCGACTTTGCGCATGTTGAACAACAGCGTTCGCGACGGGATCGCGCTGTTCTACGTGAGTAGCGGCATGCACCCGTTTTCTCCTGAAGCGCGCGTGTTGGTTGACGAGATACGTTCGTTTAAGTTGCCCGCATCTGAACGAAGCCATGTAGACGGCAGCGCAGCATATACGAATGACTTGGTCAGATCGCTTTATGGGCGTTTTCCAATCGTCGCCGCAGTCGTGATACTCCTCACGTTCGTTTCGTTGATGATCCTTTTCAGATCGATCGTGATACCTCTGAAGGCGGTGGTGCTGAACATGTTGAGCATCTTGGCCAGTTTCGGCGCCCTGGTCTGGGTGTTCCAGCAAGGGCACCTGAGCGGTCTCTTAGATTTCGAACCGCAAGGAGTCATCGACGCAACCACACCGATTGTGCTTTTCGCAGTGCTCTTCGGCTTGAGTATGGACTACGAGATATTTCTGCTTTCCCGAATCAAAGAAGCCTATCGAGACACGCAGAGCAATCGCGAGAGCGTGAAGTTGGGGTTGCAGCGGAGCGGAACGATAATCACCGGGGCTGGCCTGATCCTGATTGTCGTCGGCGGGAGTTTCGTGCTTGCCGAGGTTGTAACTGTGAAGTCAGTGGGATTCGGTCTGGCGCTCGCAGTCTTCATAGATGTGACCATCGTGCGGGTATTGATCGCTCCTGCCCTGATGAGACTGTTCGGCAAGTGGAACTGGTGGTTGCCGAAATGGATCGACCGCAGGTTACCGGAGTTTGGAGCGGAATGAATCAATCGATTAAACATGTCCTCTTGTTCGCGTTCTTCACTTCGCTGTTGCAAGCGGCCTGTTCCAACGGAATCGCACCGCGGGACGTACCAACACCGCACCCTCCCGTACCCACTCCGACACCGCGCGAGTTGGTCCTGCCAGCCGATGATGGATCGCATTCCGTCCCCATCGAATGGTGGTACTACAACGGGCATCTCAGGTCGGAAACGGATGAAGAATATTCATTCCACTACGTGATATTTCAAACCGAGGGGGGTGATGCCGTATCCCGGTTCGAGTTTGGTCAAGCCGGGATTACAGACGTCCAAAGAGGGGAACACACGTACATCAGTTCGGAACTTTCGGCTTCTACTCCCAGCTTCACCGAAGCCAACTCTGAAATCCTGTTGAACCTGCAACTCGCGAATTTCAATCTAGAGATCGCCGCTGACGGGTCACACACTTTCTCAGCGCAGGATCCGAATGGCGTCTCAGGATTGGAACTGGCAACCGATGTCCCCACAGAAGTGATGCTGCATGAAGGCATCGGCTGGATGGACTGGCCGTTCGGTTGGACTTACTACTACTCGTATCCACGAATGCAAGCGAACGGCATACTGACGATTGACGACCGAAAGGTAGATGTGAAAGGCGAGGTGTGGTTCGATCACCAATGGGGCGACTTCTTTGTGGTTGGGAAACCCGCTGGTTGGCAATGGTTCGCGATACATCTCGACGATGGCCGTTCGCTCATGATCGCTGAAATACGCGATGCAGAAGGAGAGGTCTTAGCAATCGACGGCACTCTGATTCAATCAGGATCCGAACAACGCGTTCTGGATGCCGAACAGGACGGCATCGCATTGGAGGTCCAAGAGTATTGGACAAGCCCGCGAACTGCCGGCGAGTATCCTGCGAAATGGAGATTGCGGGTCGACAGCATTAATTTTGACGTTTTGATGACACCATCGATCGCAGACCAGGAGGTCCCCGCACTGCCTTATGGGAATCAAGCGGCAGCATATTGGGAAGGACGGGTTGAGGTCACCGAGGCCTCTTCAGGCGAATCGCTGGGACGAGCGTTTGCGGAGTTGTCTGGCTATGCTGAACCTGAGCCGTTGAGCTGGCGTAGTGAGGAACGGTAGAGGCAGTTCTTATCATCGTCGCTCTCAGGCACGTCGCATCGTATCGCTATAATTTCACGTGTGGGATGATCTAGCGATGCCGAACACTGAAGTCACCTCTGATCTTTTCCGTTCCGCATGGTCAAACTTTGCAACCGGGGTTACGGTTATAACCACGTTGGAAGCCGAAGGTTCGGACGTGCACGGAATGACCGCGAACGGAGTAGCGAGCATCTCACTGGAGCCGCCGCTCGCAATGGTTACCATCGGACATGATCGCAACACTTTTCCGTTGATGATGATGAATCAGCGCTTCGGCATCAGTGTCTTGACGCAGGAACAGCGAGGCGTTGCGAGGCATTTCGCGGTCCCGGAAAAGATCCGCAAAACCCTGCCGCCTCCTCCTTATGAAGAACTCGGGGAATCGATGGTCATCGGAGGTTCTTTGGCGACGATGGATTGCCGCGTCGTCCGTACCGTGCAAGCCGGCGACCATACGATCTTTTTGGCGGAGGTGGAGCACATCAAGATCGGTTATGGTCATCCGCTGATCTTCTATCAGAGCCACTTCACCGAGTTGGCGTAGCTGATTGTCGCGGACACGTCGCCAATCTGGACCGTCCGCATCTGTAATGTAGAATCGGAGAGTTGACCTACCGCGCATTTCGTTCGCGCCGATCCCGATGAAGATGTCTGAGAACTACGCAATCGTCGCTACCGGGGGCAAGCAGTACCGTGTTCGACCCGGCGATCATCTGGAAGTCGAGAAGCTGCCGTACCCCGAGGGTTACACGATCACACTCGACGAGGTTTTGCTGGCCTGCGTGGACGGCGAGATTGAAATTGGCACTCCAACGGTGGATGGTGCACAGGTAGTCGCTACCGTTCTTTCGCATGGGCGAGACCGCAAAAAAACCGTCTTCAAATACAAAAACAAGACGCGATATCGAATCAAGCGCGGACATCGGCAAGCCATCACCTCGCTGGAGATAACCGACATCGAGGTCTAATTCATCGATCCAACGCTACGGAGTTCACGTCATGGCACATAAGAAGGGTTCAGGAACATCTAGGAACGGGCGAGACAGCGCGGGTCGACGCTTGGGTGTCAAGGCTTTCGGCGGTGAGATAGTGTCCGCAGGCTCGATATTGGTTCGCCAGCGAGGAACCCGTTTCCATGCCGGCACCAATGTTGGAATGGGGCGTGACCACACACTGTTCGCCACCGTTGACGGAACTGTGCGTTTCGACTATGCCAAGCAAGACAAGCGTCGCATCAACGTCGACGAATTTGCCGCTTGATCGATAGTCTCTGAGCATCTGGGTTTTTCGATATGAAGACTGACATTCACCCGACCTACTACCCGGAAGCCAGAGTGATTTGCGCTTGCGGTGTCGAGGGCATGATCACTGGCTCGACGAGAGAGGAGATCCGCGTCGAGGTTTGCAGCATCTGCCACCCGTTCTGGACCGGCGAGCAACGCATCGTCGACACGGAAGGCCGTGTCGAGCGCCTCATGCGCCGCTACGGCATGTCTATGGAGGAGTAAACACTCCCCTTCGGTACGATATGTTTGCTGAGCTGACAGCGGTGATGCTGGGTGGCTCGTCCATTGGCGGCACTTCGTTCGCCACAATCCTTGACCCGGTCGCGCCGATGACGGATCGCGTTGGTTACCGCTGAATGGCTGATTTACGCAGAAGCAATGATCGAACCGTTTCGCCACCCGTGATGTACGGCGGTCAGGCGATCATCGAAGGCGTGATGATCCGGGGATTGCGAGGCTGCTCAGTCGCAGTCCGAAGAGCCGACGGTTCTATCCACCACGAAACGATCCCGTTGCTGAATTGGGCCAACGGCACGCTCCGCAAGGTGCCGTTTCTGCGAGGGATGCTGGTGTTGATCGAAACGCTGGTCATCGGGATGCGGGCATATACGATAGGCGCCAATCAACAGATCAAGGACGCAGGGGATGACGACGCTGAAATCGGTGCTTTTGGAATGGGATTGATGACCGCGATAGCGTTTGTGTTCGGCATCGCCTTATTCTTCCTATTGCCTCTGTTTCTATCTCGTCCGGTTGAAGCACAATCGGACTTCCTAGCCAATGTGGTTGAAGGTCTGGCCAGATTGGTCATCTTCTTGGTCTACATCTGGGCGATCGGTTTGATGAAAGACATCAAGCGGATGTACGGCTATCACGGCGCCGAGCATATGACGATACATGCCCACGAAAATGGTTTGCCGCTGATTGCGAGCGAGATACGCAAATTTTCCCCCGCCCATCCCAGATGCGGCACCTCGTTCCTGCTGACGGTCGTAGTCGTTTCCATAATCATCTTCATGTTCGTGCCGCGAGAACCGTTATGGATGCTGGTCGGTTCGCGTATCGTGCTTATCCCCTTGATCGCCGCATTGAGTTACGAGTTCATCAGATTCACCGGCATCCACAGCGGAAACTTCCTAGCAGATCTCGTGGGTAAGCCGAATCTATGGTTGCAGAAACTTACGACAGCTCAACCTGACGACGAGATGATCGAAGTGGCGGTTTCAGCCATGCAGACCGCGATTGAGATCGATCAGCGGGAAACTGCTTAAGCGTATTTACAATCAGCAGCCCCGGACGTGTCGTTCTGAACGTAGGGCACTCGATCATGTCATTGCGAGCGGACCGCACCCAGTCATGTCATTCTGAACGGAGCGTAGCGTAGTGAAGGATCTGAGAAAGTGGCACCATTGCGATGAGGATAGATTCCTCGCTGCGCTCAGAATGACATAAATGTCAACAGGCCTTAGCGCAATCAATACACCGGACGCAAACACGCATCACCTCTCAGCGTCGGCGTCGCGCGAGTTCTGCCCAGACTTCTTCGATCGGGACACCGACCGACTCCAATAGCGTGACGCAGTTATAGATGAGGTCAGCCATTTCAGATGCCACGTCGTCGGTCGCGCCGGTAGCCGCCGCCAAACCCGTCTCTCCAGCTTCTTCGATAACCTTTTGAGCGATGCGCGACGGGCCTGCGGCAAGGAGCTTGGCGGTGTAGGAGCCCTCAGGCATTTCAACGGCGCGCTGGTGGATGATGTCGACCAGTTCGAAAAGGATGCCAGGGCCGACCCGGTTCGAAGTTTCGTCGTTCGCGTTGACCGCATTGTGGAAGCATGAGATTTCGCCGGTGTGGCACGCGGCATCGACTGGTTCGGCCATCACCAACAGCGCATCCCCGTCGCAATCCAACTTTAGATCGACGACATTAAGATAATCGCCCGACGTGGAACCCTTTTCCCACAGAGATTTTCTGCTTCGACTGTAGAACCAGACGTGAGGACCTGCAATCGTGCGTTTAAGGGCTTCGCGGTTCATGTGGGCGACCATCAGCACTTCGTTGGTGCGGGCGTCCTGCACGACGGTCGTTATCAAGCCGCGGTCATCAAAGGTAATCATTGCGATTGTCCCCGGATAGGTTGCTCAATGGATCATCCGCATCGGCAAACCAGACTCGGCCATGTGAGATTTCACTTCTTGTATGCGCAGGTCCCCGTAGTGAAACAGCGATGCCGCCAAGACCGCGTCCGCGCCGCCGCTCGTAACCGCCTTGACGAAATGCTCTGGCGTTCCTGCACCACCGCTTGCGATCAACGGAATCGGTACCTGCGATGAGATGGTGCTTAGCAAATCACAGTCGTATCCCGTCTGTTGCCCATCGGCATCCATGCTAGTCACGAGCAACTCGCCCGCGCCGAGTTCCGCACCGATGCGAGCCCACTTTATGGCATCGAGTGCGGTCGCTCTCCTGCCGCCATGAGTGTAGACCTGCCATAACGCTTCAGCGTAGTCGCTGCTGCCGTCAGGCCGTCGCAACACGGCTGGCTCTTCGACCCGCTTGGCATCGATCGCGAGAACAACGCATTGCGACCCGAATTCACGAGCGCACTCTTCGATCAGATCAGGGTTGGCGACTGCCGCCGAGTTGACACTGACCTTTTCGGCCCCAGCTTCGAGCATCCGACGCATATCCTCGCGTGAACGGATACCACCTCCGACTGTCAGGGGGATGAAAACCTCCGCCGACACGCGCTCGACGACATCGATCATCGTGTCACGAGCATCGGAAGAGGCGGTTATGTCTAAAAATACGAGCTCGTCCGCGCCTTCGGCATCGTAAAAGCTTGCTAGTTCGGCAGGATCGCCTGCGTCTTTGATGTCGACGAAGCTGACCCCTTTAACGACGCGGCCTTGATCAACGTCTAAGCACGGTATAACGCGGTTGGTAAGCATTGCCGATCAATTGGACCGCGCGCGTCGCTTGCGATAAACGTGCACGTATCGTTGCACGCCGAGAGTGCGCCGCGTTATCGGAGTCATGTCGTGCTCGGCAGCCCATCGTTCAACGCGCGAGGGGTCTACCCGTTTCGACTTCGCTGGACCGTTGTCGCCACGTGCATTGGTCGAGAACCAGTCCGCGATCAGCAACCAGCCGCCACCTGGCAGTAGCTTAGCCACCGATGAGAACAGCCTCGCTGGACTCCTCGTGTTGTGCAGAGCGTCGATGACCACTATTCCATCGGTGTCTAACTCAGTGCCTTCGATATCGTCGTTTGCGAGGAGTTGAGGCACCACGTTCGTCAGATGGAGATGATTGACTTCAGTTTCGAGTTCATCGAGTATCGATTGGTCGCTATCGAGTGCGATCACGTTGCCGTCATAGACGTACTTTGCGATCGGGATCGTCAAACCCTCAACGCTCCCACCTAACACAGCGACGTGCTGGGATCTGTGGATCGGAAGCAGGGAAATGATCGCATGAGGATCGATCTGATCGTTGAAGGTGTGCCAGCTCGCGGTCGGTCTCGTGGTCAATTTGCTAGTCTCGCGTTCAATTGCTGTGTTTTGGTGGGCTCGCGGATCAGTTGTGGTTGTGGTGACTTAATCGTCATTAACGGCTCGGATCGCAGCGGCAAGATCGAGGGAGCCTGTGTATATGGCCATTCCAGTGATGGCGCCGCCGGCGCCGATGTCGCGAAGCCGCACCACGTCTTCGACCGTTGCGATACCGCCCGCCACCATTATTGGATATTCTATTTCTCTCACCACTTCGTCAACCGTATCGAAATTAGGGTGCGACAATGTGCCATCGCGTGTCGTGTCGGTGTAGATGAAATGTCGGACATTGCATTCAATCGCCATGTCTTTGAGCAGATCGATTGCGTGTATATCGGTCTTGGTTAACCAACCCCTCGTGCGAACCATGCCGTTTTTGGCATCGACGGAAACGCAGACGTGGTCCGTGCCGAATCTTCCGACGGTGATTTCGACTGCTTCCGGATCCTCGACCGCCGCGGTGCCGAAGATGGCGAGTTGAACGCCCATCTGGAACACCGCATCAGCATCTTCAACAGAGCGAATACCGCCGCCCATCTGAACCGGAACCTCGACGGATTTCACGATGCGCCGCACGGTCTCGGCGTTCGTGCGCACACCGTCTTTCGCACCATCCAGATCGATGACGTGGAGCCGCTGAGCGCCCATGTTGATCCACCGCAAAGCCGCATCCACCGGGTCATCATCGAACACAGTCTCTTGGGAATAGTCGCCCCTGAACAGGCGCGCACAACGACCGCCGCGGATATCAATTGCTGGTATGACTTCCATTCGTGTCGATTATTCGGCGGGATCAGGTCAAACTTTGAGAGTATTCCAAGAACCTCGCGTAGATACCCAAGCCTGACCTTCCGCTCTTTTCGGGGTGAAACTGAGTTCCAACGATGTTTCCGCGCACGACCGCGGCGCATACATCAATTCCGTGCGGCGATGTGGCAGCGATATCGCGCTTATCTTGAACATCGCAATGGTAGGAGTGCACGAAATAGAAGTAAGTGTCTTGGGGAACCCCATCGAAAACCGGGTGCCGTGGCACGACATCGTCTTTGAAGTGAACGGTGTTCCATCCCATGTGCGGGATTTTCAGCGGACGTCCGTTCGAGCCGGATATGCCGTTCGGCAATCTCAAGACTTCGCCTTCTATGACCCCGAGACCAGGCAGTTCTCCCTCTTCTGATCGCTCGAACAGAATCTGCATCCCTAGGCACACGCAGAGGAGAGGCCTGCCAGAGTCGGCGAACTCACGGATAGTACCGGGCAATTCGAGATCATTCAATTGCTTCATCACGGCATCGTTGGCGCCGACACCAGGAAGAATCGCCGCGTGAGCATTAGCGATGACATCTGCTGATGTCGTGACGGTAGGATCTCCACCCACGATACGAACTGCCTTTTCGACGCTGTGGATGTTGGCAGCGCCGGTGTTTATGATGGCGAGACGAAAACTCTTCAACTCGTGCGCCTCGTTCCGGTAACCATTTCTGGCGGCAATTCGCGATCAATGTACCTAGCCATCATGAATATGCAGTCCGACAATCGATTGAGCCAAACGAGCAGGCTATCGTTCTCCAACATGTCGTCTTCGTAAAGTGTCACCGCCACGCGTTCAAGTTCGCGGACTTTGCAACGCGCTACATCGAGCGTTGCGGACGCGATCGACGCGCCGGGGATGATGAAGGCGGCTGGAAGTTCAACCTCTTCTTCCAGCTTTTTCAGCAGCCCCTCTAACCGATCGATCTCCTCGTCGCCGATGGTTCGGAAGTGGTGACGAAGAAGATCGAGTTGCGAAATCTCGGTGGTCAATTCTGCGTTCGCGATGAACATCAGGCGCTGAATCTCGAGCAGTTCGTCGTGTAGGAAACCTGAATTGCAGTGCGCTCTCGCCAGCCCGAGGAGACTGACCGCCTCATCACCAATGCCGTTTGCTGCGACACGTCGGTTAGATTTGGACACACGACCGCCGTAGAGCAACGACGTCTCGCCGCTGTCTCCTACCTTCGTGCTGATTGAATTCCTGACCAACTGGGATGTAATATCATTGTTAGCGAGAGATATTTCCGATTCTACGTTGCGAACGACAACCTCCCGGAACGCGATTGCAGAATATCCGCAACGGTCGGAGCACTCATAGAGCCATGGTCATCGCCGAACAGCAACATGCGGTCCCGATAAACACCGTTCATGTAACGCAGAAGGCGGCCTCTAAAGCGTTGGAGTTCGCTCAGAGGGCGGGGCGTGATAACTGCGGCCTCAGGATCGCAGTCCAGGGCGGAGGTTGCTCAGGTCTCCAATACGTGCTTGAACTTGCCGATGGTCCAGAAGATTCTGACAAAGTGATCAGCGAGCACGGCATCGAGGTGTACATCCCGAAACGAGCTTTCGTGTTCCTGGCCGGGACCGTTCTCGACTTCTCAGACGGCCTTAACGGTCGAGGCTTTGAATTTCATAACCCGAACGCTAAGCGCACGTGCGGATGCGGCGATTCCTTCGCCGTTTGAGCCCGTAAAATGGCTCCCTCAGCACAAGCTGTCGCCGATGATTTGGCACAAGCTTCCGCAACGTACGAAAAACGCGGCATAGCCCTCTTTTCACCCCGTTTCGGGTCTGTATTCAGACACCTTGGTCCCGATACTTTGGACTTGCTCCACCGGGTGACGACGAATTCGATCACCGATATCCCCGATGGCTCAGCGCGTCGAACGATTCTGACAAATGAGAAGGGGAGGATCGTCGATGTCTTTTGGGTGCTGAGACGATCAGACGAAGAGCTGTTGTTGGCGACCGACTCGACGAATCCGTCGTTGATGTGGGATTGGATCGATCGCTTCACAATCATTGAGGATGCAGAACTCATCGACTCGTCAGATTTCTTGACTCGTTGGTATGTGGTCGGTCCAAACGCGTCCTACGCATTGAGTGCGTCATTTCCAGAATTGGATTTTGCAGATTGCGGTGTAGGTGGCTTACGTGGAATGGACCTGGTCGAGGGCGGCATCGTTTTGTTTTTGCGAACAGATGCGGCAGGCCCGGAGTCTTGGCTTGTCATTGCGGCAAGCCCAGCGATCTCAGAGATTAACGCACGTTTCGAAAAGGTCGAAATTGAGCCCGCGCCGAACAAGCTGTTCGATCAGATACGCATATCAAACAAGGTTCCAATTGCCGGGTTCGACTTGACCGAGGACGTGAATCCACTTGAAGCTGGGTTGTTGGATTTGATCGACTTCGAAAAGGGCTGCTATATCGGCCAAGAAGTGATCGCCCGTCTCGACACGTATGACAAGGTTCAGCGCTCGCTTGTGGGATTTTCGCAGATCGACCATCCTGAAGCCGTGCAAAGTGTCCAGATAGGCGACCAAGTCTTGCCGAATGATGGCGGAAGACGCATCGGATGGATAACGTCAGTCGCACGCAAAGCACGAACGAATGAAGTGATCGGATTGGCCTACATACGCAAAAGCCACATGAAATCCGGATCTATCATGACTACTCACCAAGGGGCAAGACTTCAAATATCGCCGTAGAAGATGAGATTCGATGAGGACTTCGCAGTGAAACGGGATGGAGCGGGAGACGGGATTCGAACCCGCGACACCCTGCTTGGAAGGCAGGCACTCTACCACTGAGTTACTCCCGCGTTCGTGAATTTCATTGTAACCCTTGCGGGTTCCAGAGTTAACTTGGGGACTGTCTCATCTTCATTTGTAGAATCGACTGAGTCTATTAATCGCGAACTTCGCGAACTGACGGGTTCAAATATGAAGACAACTGGCTTCCGCACGATCGTACTCGGTACACCGTGGCGAAATCTAACCTACTGCATCATCGAAACTGACGAGGGCATAACCGGTGTCGGTGAAGCGCGGGTGCTCGGAAAAACCCACACGGTTTGCGAATACCTCAAAGATGTTGAACGCCATTTCATCGGACACGATCCTTTCGACATCGAGGCGCTCTATCGACGGATGACGCTTCTTGACTTTGGCAAACCAGGAGAGGTAGTTCACACCGGATTAGCGTTGGTTGAACTCGCGTTTTGGGACATTATCGGCAAAGCATGCAACCAACCGGTTTACAAGCTGATGGGAGGGCAGGTCACCGATCGCGTCCAAGCCTACGCAAACGGTTGGTACACAGTAGAACGCGCACCTGAGCAGTTTGCCGCCGCGACCCAACGCGTGATCGACCGTGGGTATCGAGCGATGAAGTTCGACCCGTTCGGCAACGGCGACTTAGAGTTGGAACGCGGCGAATTTTTCAAGTCTCTGGACCTGGTCGAAGCGGTTGCGTCGGTGACCGGTACTCAGGCTCAGATCATGATCGAGATGCACGGTCGCTTTGCACCGCATCAAGCTAGAGAAATCGCCAGACACATCGAACGCTTCAATATCGGATGGATCGAGGAACCGGTTCGACCGGGGGATGTTCCAGCACTCGAATCGGTCAGAAGTCACACGAGTCTGCCGATCGCAACTGGCGAACGGCTCTACGGTGCGCCTGAGTTCAGGGAGATTTGGGGGACACAGACCGTCGATGTGATCCAACCCGACATTACACAGTGCGGCGGCATTCTAGAAGTGAAGAAGATCGCATCGACCGCAGAGACCTACTCGATCATGGTCGCACCGCACAATGTCGGAGGCATCATTTCAACGATGGCCGCGCTGCACCTCTGCTTGACGCTACGAAATGTGAAAATTCTCGAGCATTTCAACGACTTCGCCGATCCTCATGTGAAAAACGCGGGAACCAATTATCCAGAAGTCGTCGATGGCTACTTCCCGTTGCCTGATAAGCCGGGATGGGGAGTCGAATTGAACGAGGATTTCATAGATTCGCAACGTCCAAACTATACTGATGCTGGTGTCATCGCCGACCCAGGACTCAACATGTTCGAAAACGCAGATTGGGCGAGACGTGGCCAAAGCGATTAACCGATTGTCAGAAAACACATCGCTATTACTTCCGACGCGCAAACAACCGGTAGAGGTAAATGACAACAACAGCTGTATCTGAAGCAAACCGCTTAATCGATCCACATGGCGGAGAGTTGGTAAACCTTCTTGTGGATCCAGAGCGCAGTGCCGAACTAGAAATCGAAGCATCTGGTTTACCCAGATGGGAGCTGACACCGCGTCAGCTATGCGACATAGAACAGCTGATCACTGGTGCTTTCTCCCCGCTGAAGGGTTTCATGAATCGCCGCGACTACGAAGGTGTCCGCGACGAAATGAGACTCGCCGACGGCACGCTTTGGCCGATGCCGATAGTTCTTGACGTGCCGGCCGAGTTTGCAGATTCATTGTCCGAAGGCGACAGGTTGGCGCTGATGCACCCTGAAGGTGTTTTGACTGCTGTTTTGAACGTCGGCGATGTATGGCGACCAGATCGGACCGAAGAGGCCCAAAAAGTATTCGGCACTGCCGACGAGTACCATCCCGGTGTCAACACGCTGCTCAACGACACTGGTGAGTACTACGTCGGAGGATCGTTAGAGGGTGTGCAAGCCTCGCAGCACCACACCTACGCAGGATTGCGGCATACACCGGCTGCGCTTAGACAGGAGTTCGAATCGCGCAGGTGGTCACGAGTCGTCGCGTTTCAAACTCGCAACCCGATGCACCGTGCTCACGTCGAGTTGACTCGCCGTGCCGCGGAGCAAGTTTCCGCAAATCTCTTGATCCATCCCGTCGTTGGTCTTACCAAGCCGGGCGATGTAGAGTACCACACCCGGGTGCGTTGCTATCGAGCGATCTTGGATGGCTACGCAGAAAACTCAGCGGCGTTGAGTCTGTTGCAACTCGCAATGCGCATGGGTGGACCTCGAGAAGCTGTTTGGCACGCTATCGTACGCAAGAACTACGGTTGCACGCACTTTATAGTCGGCAGGGACCACGCGGGGCCTGGCAATGACGCGAACGGCAACCCGTTCTACGGACCGTACGACGCTCAGCATTTGGTTGAGCAGCATCGTGATGAACTCGGCATTGACGTGGTGACCTTCCAAGAAGTCGTCTACGACGGAACTAGTGACCGCTACATGACTCGCGATGAGTTGACTGATGCCTCCGAGGTCAAGAATCTGTCCGGCACCGAACTTCGTGATCGACTGCAGAGCGGAGCAGAGATTCCCGAATGGTTCTCATTCCCGAGCGTCATTGAAGAGTTGCGCAAATCTTACCCGGCAATGGGAGAACGCGGATTTAACGTATTTATCGCGGGTGATGGTGCGTCGTCGAAATCCTCCCTCGGCAATGCGATCGCCGAGATGCTTCTCGAAGAGGGTTCTCGACCAGTAACCGTCTTGGACGACTCGGATCTAACAGCTGCCACGATCAACTTGGTTGCCCGCGAAGCGTCCCGAAACGGTGGCGCGGTGGTTTCGATACCAAACGACGGAGATGGACCAGAGGCAGCTCAACGGTTTGGTTTCGGCGAGGGAGTATTCGTTTGGGTCCAGCGGGGCGTTGGTGTCGATGGTGCCGATGTTTCAATCGACCTCGACATGACGCCTGGAGAGGGTGCTAGTGCTGTGATGGAGCACTTGAATTCGTTGGGATTGATACCTTGAGTAAAACCAATCTCGATTGCTATCAACCATATCCGGTAAATGACGGCTACGAATAAACTGGAACTAAGCGCAATCGGCAATCAGTTAGCGACTAAATCGAAATCACCAAACTCGCACCTCCATATAGTTTGGAATGCCGCATGACGCGGTAATTTATCAAAATGGGATAACGGTGTATAGTTTGACTAGTCTTTGACGACAGCGAGGAATGCGGAAAAATGAGAATCGAAAAAATATCACTCCGCGAAGTGCAAGAAGTATGGGAGAACAACCGCAGATTCTCCGTTGCTTCTAGATCGCCGGAGATGATTGCCCTCGTCGACGCACTCTCCAAGATGAATGTTGGTGACGCAAGGGCCGTCGGGTATGCCGAAGGACGCAGCCCAAACAACGTCAAGATACAAGTGCAAAAAGCTGCGAAAGTCGTCGGCAAAAATGTCAACGTCGTAATTGACGAAAGCCAGCGCCGAGTCATGTTTTCAGTTTTGGACCGCCCGGTCCGAAGACGACGGGCCCGAACATAGCCTGGCTGGGCGCGTCAAGCCCGTTGAAGCAAGCGTCGGACGCTTGCGCGCTAAATCGCCGATCGACGGCTAGACTGGTGCTGGCTTTAACCCAATTGCTGGCCTACCAGTGCACCCAGACCAAACGTAATGGCACCGGCGGTCACGCCAACCGAGAGCATCCTCAAAGCTCCATAAATCTTTCCGCTACCAGACATCCAACCTAATCCGCCACCAACGATTGCGAGAGCAGCACCCGAAGCTAGCGCGCTGACCGTGATGGAGGTAGGACCGCTCAAACCCACTGCGTACGGTATTAGAGGTACGACCGCACCTCCAGCAAAGGCGACTAGGGAGCTAAAGGCGGCAGTCCACGGGGATCCACCCAATTCGTCAGGGTCGATACTCAATTCTTCACGCACATGCATCTCAAGGGCGGCTTCGTGATCGCTCATTATGCGCGCGGCTGCCGATTTCGCCTCATCTGGAGCGAGGCCTTTAGATTGGAGTAGCTCGGCAAATTCCACTTCCTCCTCTTCGCGCCAAAAATGTAGTTCAGCGTTTTCCCAACGCACCAAGTTTTCATTGAATTCACGTTGAGAAACGACTGAAATGTACTCGCCGGCTGCCATTGACAGGGCACCGCCTACTAGACCTGCGGTGCCCGCCAGCACCACGATGCTGGGATCCGACACTCCGGCCGCGACCCCCAACGTGAGCGTGGTATTCGATACCAATCCATCGTTCATGCCCAGCACCGCCGCTCGCAAAGCTCCCGACTTAGTAACCAATGAACCGTATTCGTGATGCTTTCCGTCTTCAGTGGTCTCCTCAGCTAGCTGATCCAGCAGGTCCATACTCTCGACCGCTTCGTCCTTTAGACCGATATTCAGGTACTCTTCGGTGTTGTTGCTCAGCGATTGGCGAAAACGGCTGCGAAGAAATCCTGCGATACGTGCCGAATTTAGGAACTTCGATGCCAATCTAAACAAGACCAACGAGATCGAGAACCTACCGACGCTCTGTGCTGCGACATTAGTCGCTGCGGATTGCGACCAACGGCGGGCAATCGTGGTTTGGATCTCTTGCAGACGTTTGAAGCGGCGAACGCGTTCGGGGTCTTCAACGACATCCGCCATTAATCCGTAGATGGCGGCCTCTTTCCAAGAATTTCGAATGAGATTTCGAGTCTTGGATGCATTAACCATCGATTTTGCAACTTTCTGAGTCAGGAATTAGACCGCACCTTCCAAGATGACATCGACGCATGCAGGTTTTCCAGAGGCGACTGCCGCCTCAATTGCCGGCTTTATGTCGTCGGCCTGCGTCACGCGGATGCCTACTCCACCGTATGCCTCGGCCTGCGCCTTGAAATCGAAGGGGGTCGTGAAGTCCATGGCATTGTATATCTCTGGTGGCGGCATCTCGTTGATGGCGTGATACACGTTCATATTCACCTTCAAGATACGGTACGCGGCATTGTTGCATATGACGTATGTCACTGGAATGTCGTAATTCACGGCCGTCCAAAGTCCTTGAACGGTCATCATCGCGCTACCGTCGCCGACTATTCCTATCGTAGGGTTGTCCGGATTGGCGAGTTTCATGCCCATCGTTGCACCGATACCCCAACCGATAGCACCGCCGCGGGCTCCCATCATCGTGATGTCGGTGCGATGCGCCAATCCGGCGTGAACCATAGCAGATGAAGAGATCGAGTCGTTGAAAACGTTTGCGCCTTTTGGAATGGCATCTCCCAAAGCTCTGCCCATACTCGCGGGCGGAATCGGTGTCCTTTCCCACCCACTTGCCGCAAGCTCCTCGAACGCGGCCATCTTAGCTTGATTCTCAGTGCTAATTTCCTCGATCCGAACTTCGGCCGCTTCTACGTCCTCGTCAGACATCCTTCGCCTGACATCAATCTCGATCTCCGCCATCGCGTGGAGCGGTGATGCCCAAATTCCGATGTCGGTCGGTTCTTTCCTTCCAATCTGACTCGAATCCGCGTCAATGTGAATCAACGTCGTGTCCGCATCGACAAAGTTTCCCGACCGATAGAAGAAGTCCTCAAAGACCGGACAACCGACGGCCAAAATCACGTCGGCATTGTTGATCGCTCTCAATCCCTCTTCCGATCTGAATGAGATCTGGCCGCACCACAGCGGATGGTCGGTTGGGAACGGCATATGACCGGCAACGTGACTGAATACGCGGGCACCGATGGTGTCGGCTAGGGATGCCGCCGCATCAACAGCACCACTGGTATACACTCCATCGCCGACGATCATCAACGGATTAGACGCATTGGCCAACACCTTTGACGTATTCTCAACCGCGGCAGGTTCAGGTCGCGGTTCGCCGTGAATCGCACTGGACGGTTCGATATCAATATCTGATAAATCATCCATCGCGTTACCAGACAACGCTACAAACACCGGTCCGGTTGGCGGGGTCCGCGCCTCTTGAAAGGCTCGACGCATTACCGAAGGCACCTGCTCCGGATGCGAAATCTCGGCACTCCATTTGGCAAATGGCGCAGCCATATCAGCCAAGTCGCTGCGATTGTTAGCAAGATGTCGGATATCTTTGTTGCCAGCCGTAATCACAACCGGAGAACCGGTTCGCTTCTGGTCGATCATCAAGCTGAAGCCATTAGCGAGCCCGTTGTCGATGTGCAGACTTACAAAACCGACTTCACCGCTCGCGCGGGCGTACCCTTCAGCCATCCCGATGGCGACGCCTTCTTGGACGACCATCAGGTATTCGAGTTCAGGGTACTCATGCAAAATCCCGATGAACGGTGCTTCGCTGGTTCCAGGATTGCCGAAGATGTAACGGACTCCCTCTGCACGGAGCATCTGCATGAATGCGTGTTTGCCTGATAGTTTGGTGGCCATCATAGTGTCCTCACCAGAACGGATGTGCGCAGACGCACGAACCGCTGTTGAGCCGCTGGACGCGACTATTCGTTTGATGCCATTATCGCCGAATCGACACTGAGTGCAGATTCGACGTTGCGTGCAGTTGCGATTACGCTTCGTTAGACGCGTCTAACAACACTCGTCGAAGCTTGTCGGCGACGATCTGAACCTCTTCATCGGACAGGTTGAGTGGATCGACCCAGAACTCCGGCAATTCCTCAAGGAACGTAAGGATCATTATGCGATCCGGAGCCTCCAACATGCGCTCGCCGATAACGCGCTTCGGCGGCCCGTTCCAGCGGTCGTTTAGTTTGATGACCGCGTGCGGGATGTAATGGTTATAGTCGTGGACAACTTCGGCATCAACGCCGGGTATCTCGATGATCTGGTCCACGACCGATTGCATGAGCCTTGTGTAGCGTCGGTTCTCTTCTTCCTCGTCCTCGTTGACGAAGGCTTCGACCGCGGCCAAGATGCCGGCGATCGATTCCTTTGACACCTTTTGGGCGCGTGCGACGGTTGCGTGAGGAGCGTTGTTCAATTTGGCGTACTCGATCCACTCTTCGTTGCCGAGCAAAAGCCCGGTGGCTTGCGGGCCCCGGATTCCCTTACCACCAGAGAAGGACACCAGATCCGAACCTGCGTCCACGAATTTTGTGAGGTTTGCGCGCGGAGGGAGGCGAGATGCGGCGTCAGTCATCAAAGGCAAACCGTTCCGATGCGCTATTTCGACGAGCGTTTCGACCGGTAGCACGTTGTCGCCGCTGTAGGGAGATTCGAGATGGATGATCGCAGCCGTCTTGTCTGAGATCGCGTTCTCGACCTCTTCTGGGGTGCACCCGTCTTTGTTGCCGACTTCGACGAAACGAGCGCCGGGTGTGAGATAGAGGTGGTCGTAGCCGAAGCGATGGTTGCGTTGGATGATAAGTTCGTTCGGGATGTCATCGGCGATCGGCAGTTGGAATATCAACTCCGGGTCGTCTTTGGCCATCGCCGCCGCTGTTTGAACCGTTAGACCGCCTGATGCGCCAGAGGTAATCGTAGCGGCGGGAACTCCAATAATCTCTGCGATGCGTTTGCCGGCTGCATCGATGAATTCGGGCAACTCGACGAAGGGGTCAACCATCGCCATCATCGCCTGCATGGCTTCTGGTCGGGGGCGCGTCCCGGAAAATCGGGTTACTGGTCCCCCGGCGTTGAGTATCGGAGTCACTCCCAGACTCTCGAGAATCTTTTCGCCGCTACTGTAATCCATCATGAAGGTCTGGCCTTTTGGTTCGTGAGCCGCGATTCCGCGGTAGTTGCCATTATCGTCGAAACCTAGTCTAGTACGCGATTAGAGATCGATTGCCCCCACGCGATGACTGATGATGAAATCCCTGTCTAGCTCAAAGCCCAGACCCGGCGCCTCTGGTGCGGTCAGAATCCCATCGGAGTTGACTAGTATTTCTCGCTGAAGTCCAAACTGTTGCGCTTCGAGCGGCATCCAATACTCGTAGTAATCGCAGTTGAGCACCGACATGATTACGTTTAGATTCGCGGCATTCATGAGCGAATTTCCTGCAGTGCCCACCTCGCAATTGACGTTGAAGCCTTCTGCCATTCCGCATTGCTTCTTCAGTCCGGTGATGCCGATTTTGCGGGTGGTGCCACGGATCGTAGGAGGCCATCCCTGTTCGAGCACCCGCGCCGCGTCGTGGAAAAGGAACTGTGCCGAGTCGCTCATGTTAAGCGGAGTTGCCAGCGTTTCGGAAAGAGTGCGGATCGCCCGCCAGTCATCCCACGGCACCGGATCCTCGAACCAGTGGAATCTGTTTTCGTCTAAGGCATGACCGATTTTCAGAGCGGCTCGCAGATCGTAGCCATTGTTTGGGTCGAGCATCAGACGCATCTCATCGCCGACTTCACGCCGGACCTCCCCAACCATCTTGACGACCTCGTCGGCAGCCATCGCCCCCGGATGAATCTTGTAGGCGCGGAAACCCTGATCAGCCAGTTCTACCGCCTCCGCCACGTACCCTGCGATGGTCGAATTACGCGGTGGATATGTGGCGTACACCTCGGTTGTGCGACGTGCAGTACCGAGCATTTCATGTACGGGCATCCCGGCGACCTTGCCAGCGGCATCCCACAATGCGACATCGACGTGCGACCAAAGCGCGTGGACAGATGCGCCATGTCCCGCGATGCGATGCAGCTGGTGCCACAGCCACTCGCGGTCTGCGATGTTCGTTCCGAGCAAACGTCCGCCGAATGCTGATTGGAATGAGCGGATGGTTGATGCACCACCTCCGCCTCGGTCGCCGATGTGAGCATTGCCTTCAACACCCGATTCGGTGATGAGCCTCAGAACGCCGGCAGTCAACTTGCCTCCCATGCCACCGCGAGCATCGTTGATGCTTATGCGCGGGACATCGAACTCAATGACATCGATCTTGGCTTCTGCTATCTTCATCGTGACGGATACCGTGTAAAGCGATTTAGTATTCAATGTTGGTGATGTTAACCCGTTGAACGTCGATAGTCCTACCAGCCTCGAACACAGCAATATGTCTTCTTCTGATGCCAACGACAAGATCCGGATGTGGGAAGACTACGTCGAAGAAGTGCGGCTCGCGCACCGAATTCCGGGGATTGTGGTAGGTATGGTTTGCGGGTCAGAGTTGGCCTGGTTCAAGGGGTTCGGAGAGACGCGGCTTGGAAACGGAGAAGGGCCCGACAAACACAGTGTTTTCCGAGTTGCGTCGAACACCAAAACGGTGACAGCGACGGCTTTGATGATCTTGCAAGAGTCGTCGATGCTGTCGTTGGATGATCCGCTCCTGCTATATGTGCCTGAATTCACGTCGGCAGCAGGTATAGCGGGTGATCTAGAGGATGTGACGCTGCGGCGGATGACGGCTCACTACTCGGGACTTACTACTGAGCATCCAGCGACTAATTGGGATGCGCCGTCATTTCCATCGATGCAGACGATGCTTGACCGCATCGATGAAGTGCAAATGGTCATTCCACCCGATACTGCTTGGAAATATTCGAACATGGCGTACGGCTTTTTGGGTGAAGTCGTAAGCCGACTGTCGGGTCAAGCGTTCGAGCGTTTTGCGCAATCCGAGATTTTTGACCCGCTTGGGATGGGCGAAACGACGTTTGAGAAAAGTGCAGTTTCGGATGACAATCGCGTCGTCGGCTACAGTCAACCGTCGCCCCAAATGGACGATTTACGTGTCGCTCCGTACTGCGATTTGAACGGTGTCGCTTCGGCTGGCCAGATGATGACGAATGTCGCTGATCTTGCGAAGTGGCTGGCACATATTATGCGGCGCGGAGACGATTCAGGCACGAGGTTGTTCGGCGACGAGAGCCGTCGAGAGATGTTGCATCCTGCGTACCTGGACGGAAATTGGACGTTGGGTCAGTGCGTGGGTTGGCGTGCTACAAGGTCGAGTGAACGGGTCTATCACGGACATGGCGGCGGCATCCACGGTTTCGGGACACAGACTATGTTTCACGCTCCGTTTCAGACAGGGGTGATTGTTCTGACAAACCTTTGGCCGAATGCGATTTCCGTTTCCTTGGCTCAGACATTGCTAGATGCAGTGATCGAGGATTGGGACGATATGCCTCCCGTTCCTACGAGTGTCAGGCATGAGATTCCGGCGTCGGATGGGAGTTCGAAGTTGCAGGAATTCGAGGGAGTGTATTTCGCGGAACCCGGATTTTCGATGCGAGTCACCGCGGTTTCGGATGATGAGTTGCGATTCAGCGGACATGAGGCTTCGGCGTATCTGCTACATGCGCCAGCGACGGCAACGTTGGTTTCGGACGGCGCGTTTAAGGTCCTGAACAATCGAGGTGCGGGAGAAACGATTTCGATTGCCGATGGTGAGTTCCGGCTTGGGGGCTTTAGGTACCAGCTAGTCAATCACGACTAAGGAAGGACACCAATGTCGAAGATTTACGAAATAGCGGACGGTTTCGTAGAGGCGTTGGCGGAGTTGAATCCGATTGTTGCGACGTATCTTGGAGTCCCGGGTTACGACCATCTGATGCCGGACTATTCACCAGACGCGTCGCAACGGTCGTATGATGCTGAGCGAGATGTGTTGAGGCGGATTCAAGGAGAACGGACAGAGACGTTGAGGGAGCGGAGGTGTAGCGAAACGGTGCAGGAGGAGATGTCGTGGTCGATCGACCAGCACGAGGCCGGGTTGCACTATTCGAGCATGAACATCTTGCACTCGCCGGTGCAGTCCTTGCGGCAGATTTTCGATCTGATGCCGCGGTCTTCGACCCAAGACTGGGAGAACATTGCGTCTCGGATGGAAGGGATCCGAGATTCCATCGCATCCTATCGAGCGACTTTAGACGAGGGTATCGACCGGGAAACGACTGCGTCGAAACGACAAACGGCTGGTTGCATCGAACAGATCGAGACCTGGATCGGCAAAGGCGATGCAACATCGTTCTTCGACGGGATTGCCGAGGCCGGCGGTGCGTCCGACGAAGTTGATGAGGCGTTGGCGCAAAGGTTGTCGGACGCGGCTACATCAGCGAATACCGCTTACTCTGAGTTTGCCGATTACTTGCGACACCGGTATATGCGGCGCGCTCGCGAGCGCGACGCGGTTGGACGAGAACATTATGCGTTGACATCGAGATCCTACAACGGCATAGGATTAAATTTCGATGAGACGTACGAGTGGGGTTGGGAGCAGTTGCGATGGGTTCAGTCCGAGATGCAGAAGGCGGCGGATCAGATCAAGCCAGGAGCGACCATTGATGAAGCGGTCGAGGTCTTGGAGAGTGATCCTGAAAGAGCGATTGACGGCGTTGACGAGTTTCGAGAGTGGATGCAGAACTTGCAGGATTC
>JAAXHR010000151.1 GCA_012270805.1 Dehalococcoidia bacterium | reverse complement strand
AAAAACCGCGACTTGGACATGTCTAGAGAGGTCATCGCCGAGGATGACCGGATTGACGACTTGGAGACGAAAATCCAGAGCGACTGCGTCGAGCAGATGCGCCGTCAAGCTCCACTCGCGGCTGACCTGCGGCGAATCGTCGGCATGATGTTCATCGCAAACGAGTTGGAGCGGATGGGCGACTACGCGGAGGGTATCGCGAAGGTCTCCATCAACATGGGTCACGAAGCTCCCCTTAAGGAGCTTGAAGACATTCCGAAAATGGCAGATCTCGCAGTCTCGATGATGAAACGCAGCATCGACGCGATGACGATCGCCGACCGCGCAGAATCGGCTCGTCTAGCCATCGAAATCGAAAACGACGACGATGAGGTTGATCGACTTTACGAGAAGGTGCAAACGGACATCTTTGCGTTAGTCGAAGAGGATCGCGAGCGGGCCGTGCGAGGGACTTATCTCATGTGGGCGGCGCACAACGTCGAACGCGTGGCAGATCGGGCAACCAACATCGCCGAACGCGCAATCTTCATGTCCACCGGCGTGATTGTGGGCGGCAACGCCGAGGCGCAGGCCGCGGTTGCAGGAGAACCGTCGATCATTAGCTAAGGTTGCGCAGCTACAAAGTCGACGGCGACCGTAGCCCATCCGAAATCGGTGCCGCGCATTCCTCGACCCGTTAGCGGCGAATAGAACTCTCGAAAGTCGCGGCTCGCCATTTCGATCGATTTCGCCTCGATCTTCTCGGCGACACTTTCGAACCCGTGACGTCTCAACCCACGCGCGAACAGCCAATTGAGGTTCATGCATACCGGACCGCGCCAGATCGTCGACTCGCCCTCCGGGTCGAATGTCGGTTCCGACACGGCAACGCTGGGCACCGGATAAGGCGTCCAGAACTCATCCTCGTTCGTTAAGTACCGTTTTACAACCTCCGCGACCTTTTCTTGTTCCTGGCCGTTGATGATTATGGGGAAAATCGAACCTACAGCGAGGGTCCGTTCAGGTAACCGCTGCACTCCCCGCAAGTGGATCCATCTGCCAAGCGACGCGTCCCAACACTGATCGTTGAGTGCGCGCGTTGTTTTGTCGCGCGCCTCTTCGGCCGATTGAGCCTCGTTATGCTGATCGAGCATTTGGTGCATCGTCGAAATCGCGTCCCAACCGTCGGCATATACCGCGTTCATAAATGGCTCGATCAAAATGAATCGGTCCCTATCTCGCAGATGCCTGTAGCTATGCCCATTGCCAAATAGGGTGTTATGCCAATCCAACATCCAGTTCTTCCAGAGTAATTGGCGCCGATTGGGGGTATGCAGACCCAACTCAGCATCATACGCCGGCGAGTTGTCTAGTCCGCACTCGTACGGCGAGATAACTCCGATCAACCCATCCGAATCGGAATCCCGCTCGCGACGCAACCATTCGTAAAACTGCCTTACCTTCGGCAACATGGTCCGCAAGTACTCGACATCGCTGGACTCCTCGGATACTCGCAGCAGTGCCTGNNGCAAGTGGGCCTAGCAATACTCCCCATCGCCCCCAATACGTGATGTGACCAACGAACCCGTCATCCCGCTGAGGTATCAGCAGTGTCTCCAACTCCTGCTTAGCCAACTCAACATCAAGCGTCGATAGAGCGATAGCGTGAAAGCAAGAATCCCAGAACCACTGCCACTCGTAACGCCCGATCGACGGCATCACGTAGGTGTATCGCTTCTGGTAATACGGATCTAAACCAGTTCGAACATTCTGCAACAGTTGGTTGAGAGCCCGCGATCGTAGTTCTTCAATGTCCATGACGATTCAGGTTAATCAAGAGGCAGTTGCTTAGTTCCCGGGATGCCGCCGGAGCAACACTACATGCGATATAACATCCCTACTTATGATCAAAACCGACAGCAATTCCAATCTAACCGCAGCTGGAGATATAGGTGGTACTCAAATCCGCGCCGCTCTCGTTACGCGATACGGTGAGATATTGGGCGAAGCCCATGACGCTACGATACCTGAGCGGGGGATCGAAGACGCAGCTGAACGGCTTTCGGATCTAGTTCACCAAGTAGCTGGCGACGCCCAAGGCGTAGTCGGTTTGGCGGTTTCAACTGCCGGCCCGATCAATCCGGCCTCCGGAACGTACGATCACCCGCCCAACCTCACAGGATGGCACGGTAAAACGATGAAGCCAGATCTCGAACGGCTGACTTCGTTGCCCGTTGCCATCGGTCACGATGCCACTCTCGCCGCGCTTGCGGAGACGAGGTTCGGGCCGTTCAGGGATGCAAAAAACCTTGTATACGTCACTATCAGCACCGGCATCGGTGGAGGCATAGTTGCCAACGGCGAAATGGTTACCGGTTCTACGGGTCAGGCTGGCGAGCTTGGGCATATCACTGTTCGTACGGATCCCGATGCCCTTAGCTGCGGAGTCGGTTGCCACGGCTGTTTCGAGGGCAACGCTTCCGGCCCCAACATCGGCAGGATGGGAAGAGTCGCCGCACAAAACGATCCAACTGGCGCGACGAAATTGATTGAACTAGCAAATGGAGATATCAACAACATCGACGCTCGCCTAACGTTTGAAGCCGCTGAACAAGGCAACCACATCGCTCAACGCGTCATCGAGCAAGTAATCGAAAATATTGGTCGGGGGCTGGCCAGCATCTTAGCCGTTCTAGACCCTGACGGTATCGTCGTTGGAGGGGGTGTGGTGCACAGCTTGGAAAACCGTTGGGACGAGGTGATCGATGCCGTAAGGACCTACGGACTACCGCGATACGAGGCTCGAGGCGTGCCCGTATCCGTGACTCAACTCGGTGATGATGTCAGCCTTATAGGAGCGTCCGTGCTGTCATTCAGCCGCTTCACTCAGGGGTGACATCACGCTTTAGTAAGGGACTGAAACCCGCCTCAGATCGATTACGCTCCGAACTCTCAACGTATAATCGTGGTTAGTATCGGGGAGTGGCGCAGCTTGGTAGCGCGCTTCGTTCGGGACGAAGAGGTCCCGGGTTCAAATCCCGGCTCCCCGACCATTCCCATCGTTAGTTGCCGTCCTAGTTGACTAGCCGCCTCGCGGCATGTCGTATCTCAGCGTTTCGTATCCATCGGTGCGATCTTCAGCTGGCGGCTCATCGTCATCGTCGCCTGCATCTTCATCCGTTTCGACTGCCGCCGCCTCTTCACCACCGTCAGAGGCGGGCGGTGTCAAGCGTGAGCGATACATAACCGCACCGGCACCGATTCCGGCTGCGAGGATGGCCAACACCACGATCGCGACGATCCAGCCGGTTGCTGACGAATCTTCGTCATCAATCGGAGGCGCGACGATAGGTTCGGGAGTCGGAGTATTGGTCGGCGTGGCAGAGGGTGCCATCGTCGGCTCCG
>JAAXHR010000184.1:8149-10583 GCA_012270805.1 Dehalococcoidia bacterium | reverse complement strand
TTTCGCACAGTCTTTCGCCCGTTCCGCCGTCGTCACAACGATCGCAGCACCGGCGTCGGTCACCAAACAGCAGTCCAGCAAGTGGAACGGCCACACGATCCAACGCGACTCATGATAGTCGTCGAACGTTGCCGGACGGTCGTAGAAGTACGCCTTCTCGTTCATGTTCGCCCACTTCCGAGTCGAAACCGCAATATTCGCCATCGCCTCCCGCGTCCGGTCCTCGCCGTATTGATGCATGTAACGACGTGCCGCCATCGCGTAAGAGACGGGAGGGCCAATAATCCCATACGGACGCTCGTACTGGTTCTGCGGCGTCCCGAGATTAGTTCCCAGACCGGCACGGTCGTTCCGACCCGCCTGACCATGCGTGATCAACGCCACCTCACAATATCCGGCTTGAATCGCCGCAATTGCGTGCGCAATGTGGATCACAAACGAAGACCCGCCAACTGACGTGCTGTCCGTAAACCGAGGATTGATCCCCAGATACTCCCCAACATCCAGCGTCGACCAACCAGCTGTCATAAGACCATCGACATCCGAAAGCGAAAGTCCCGCGTCGTCTAGCGCGTTGATTGCCGCCTCTGCATGGTGCGCCAACGGCGACTTGTCCGGAACGTTGCCGATCTCATCAGATTCGGCCACCCCCACAATCGCAGATTGTCCCGAAAGTGCTTTCAGTTTGTTGATGTTCGGCATGATGGGTGTCCAACTCCGTTCGCGACTTCGTCAAGCAACATGTGCGCAACAAGCATTTTATGCGCGCAGACCCAACTGTAAACTTGAAACGCCCACCAAACTCTGCCGACTATCCATCCGCCTCATCTAGAAAGAACTATCAAATGCCCGAAGAAAAAGGAGCCCCTCCACAGATCCAAGTCCAATCACTTGACGACTATCTCGAAGTCATGTCCAAAGCAGTCTTCCAAAGCGGCATGTCTTGGCGAGTTGTCAACGCCAAGTGGCCTGACACTAACGAGGCGTTCCACGGATTCGAAATCGGAAGAGTCGCAGCGCTAACGGAAGAAGAGCTAGATGAACTCGCCCAGGACAGACGAGTAATCCGCAACCGACGAAAGCTCGCCGCCATCGCTCACAACGCACAGCGCATCATCGAACTCGATGCCGAACATGGCTGCTTCATCGATTACCTGCGCTCGCACGGCGACTTCTACGATGTCGTCAAAGACTTGAAAAAACAGTTCAAATTCCTCGGCGACACCGGCTGCTACTTCTTCCTATACGTCATCGGCGAACCAGTACCGCCCCATGACGAATGGATGTGCGCACAGGAACGCGCAAAGACTCGCCGCTGACACCCGACTCCGTCCCCTTCGCGAAGCGAGAACGCAGGGGGACCCGGGGTAGTCGGACCGGGATAGAGCCTGTCCAGACTTAGTCCGGGAGTTAGGGCAAATTAGGTGCTAAATTACCAAACAGCCTGACTCTGCGAATTCCGACAAAGGATCCCAGCCGTGAAAGTCGTAATGACACCCATGCCCGGAGGCGTAGCCCCCGGCGAACCCGAAGACGCAGTCCTACGCGACCTAGAAACCACGTTCCCCGACGTCGAATTCGTCTGGTGCGAGACCGAAGAGGATCAGCTCATCGCCATCGGAGATGCCGACGCATACTGCGGCTGGCCCACCCGCAAAGTCTTCCTCGCCGCCAAAAACCTCAAGTGGATACACTGCGCCGGAACCGGCATCGACGGGATTATGAAGATTCCCGAACTCATCGAGTCCCACATCCCCGTCACCAACTCCCGAGAATCGCACGTCAGCCCAATGGCTACTCACGTTTTTGCGTTGATCACATCGCTAGCGCAACGACTGCCCGAGATGTTGCCGCAGCAAATAGCTAGAGAGTGGAGACCCGACAGCTATGCATGGCGCCAGATCGAACTCGAAGGCGCAACCCTCGGCATCTACGGCTTCGGCAACATCGGCCGCCGCGTCGCCAAACGAGCGTCTGGCTTTGACATGCAGGTATACGCCGTCGACAAGCATCCACGACCGTCGGAATACGCGGAGGTGGTCTGGGGTTTGGAAAAACTCGACGACCTCATCGCCATGTCTGACTGGCTCGTCATCGCCTGCCCGTATACGAACGAGTCAATGAACTCCATCGACAAACGTCGCATCGGCCTCATGAAACCAACCGCCCACATCATCATCATCTCGCGCGGCGGCATTGTCGACGAAACCGCAATGTGCGAGGCCATCCGAAACGGCGAACTCGAAGGTGCCGGCCTCGACGCCATGGTACCCGAACCACCCGACCCCGACTCCCTCTTATGGGACACCCCGAACGTCATCTTCTCGCCCCACGCATCAGCCCTCGTCCCCGACATGTACCTAGGCCGCCGAGAAGTATTCAAAGAAAACCTCCGCCGATACCTAGCAAACGAACCCTTCATCTACGAATGCGA
>JAAXHR010000184.1:7452-8116 GCA_012270805.1 Dehalococcoidia bacterium | reverse complement strand
AATGTCCGAAGGACAAAGGGGGCGTGTAGCGCATGAGAGACGGCATTGGGTTCAGCTGTTCACGACGCTCATCGCGTTCCCCCTTTGGCTGCGCCATTTCCCCCGTGAACGGGGGCAACCTGTAGTCGTTTTTGCTTTTCAACTTCGATGAGCGATTCGACGTCGACCAACTGGCCCTCAGATCGGCGAGATTACCATCACCGTCGGTTTCCCTCGCTCTGCGGGGGAAATGTCCGTAGGACAAAGGGGGCGTGTAGCGTATGAGATAAGGCATTGACTTTAGCAGTTCACAATGCCGATTGCGTTTCCCCTTTGGCTACGCCATTTCCCCCGTGAACGGGGGAAACCTGTAACCCTTCTACTGCATCGGCGAGTAATCCGTCGGCATCAATATCCGGTTCTCGATGTTCTTCACTAGAATCCCGTCCCGGTGCGACTCCTCAAACACCTTCTGCCACTCCGGATCCGCCCGGAAACTCGCCCAAGCCTCCGCTCGTTGATTGGGATCGTCGAAAGCGACCAGATACACCAACTGGTTGCTGTTAGGCCCAACATCATGCGTCCAATACCCGACATTCTTGATCCCATGCTTCTCGAAAAGCTCCATCGTGTGGTTAGCAAACCGAGCATTCAAATTCGGCAACTTCCCCGCGAAGCATTCATA
>JAAXHR010000184.1:0-7376 GCA_012270805.1 Dehalococcoidia bacterium | reverse complement strand
CTCCGCTCCGCGTCCCCTTCGCTGCGCGAAAGGGACTACCTTCCCATCCCAGCTCAAAAAAAACTTGCTTTTCTACGATACATATGTAACAATATGACTCATAAGGCAAACGTCGCGCACGAGCATAATGCTGTGTGAGCGCGAACCATTCCGAAGGGTTCGGCGATTTCCCCGGGCCCTGCTGTGCGGTGCAGGCGAGCGGAGGCACTACGTCCTCTGACAGTACACCTCGTTAAGCCAAACTCGGAACTCGACGTGCGTTGCGTGAGTTTGATAGGAATCGGATCCTCGACCCGAGTTGAGCGAGGTCGATGCCGCGGTTACGGATAATCCTCGGTCTGGGAAGTCCGTCAAAAAGGGCAGAGTTACTTATGTCCTTCGCGCCATCGCCTGAAAGACTAGCATCAGCCGAGTTGAGCCTAGACTACTGGTAGTCAACGTACCCGCGTGTCGGGTCGGTAAGCCGTCACCATCGGCCGAAAACCCGACACGCAACCACCAACTAATCCAATTAACAAAAACCGCCGCGAACCGAAGCGGCATCAAAGCGGAAAGTTAACGCCGTCCTCTTTCGGGATATGTGCGACACCACCGTCTTACCCGCGTGGGACCGCCATCATACCCCGACTAATCGCGCTTGCTGAACACCACTCAATTCCCCCTAGACAACACTCCAAACAACCAAAACCTCGTCCTTCAATCCAACCGTTCCGGTGTCAGTCTTATCGCGAATAGTGCGACTCTCGATCGCCCGGAAACTTCCCTTCCTCAACATCTTCCATATATTGCCGAACCGCGGCCGTAATCTCGCCGGCAAAGTCCCCGTAATGCCCCGCGTGACGCGGACGGAACGTCGGATCCAATCCCAACATGTCGTGNNACCGCTAGAGCATCCTCGATCACTCCTTCCGCGTTCGCGCCTCGCCCCTGTACTCGATACCCGCCGAACGAATGGATCGACTGCGGAGTGAAACCCACATGCCCCATCACCGGTATCCCCGCATCCACCAACGCCCGGATCGTCTCTTCAACCGAAACTCCCCCCTCCAGCTTCACCGACTGCGCACCGCCTTCCTTCATCAGCCGTACCGCGTTCTTCACCGCTGTCGGAACATCCGACTGATAACTCCCGAACGGCATATCCGCAACCACAAACGCCCGTTTAGCACCACGAGTAACCGCTGCCGTTGCCCGCACCATATCCTCCACCGTCACCGGAACCGTCGAGTCATACCCCAGCACTACATTCCCCAAGCTGTCTCCAACCAGTATTGACGGAATGCCGGCGGCATCGACCAGCAATCCATGGTTATAGTCATACGCCGTAACCATCGGGATCAACTCCCCACGAGCCTTCGCATCCCCAAAGTAACGAACCGTCAAACGCTGTGGTGCCGCACACATACCCCAATTATCCACAACGAACCCTTAAACTTCATCCTGACGATTCACGGTCAACCACCGCAGGACACTATGACTGACCTCTCCAACATCAAAGCCCTAACCTGGGATGTCGGCGGAACAGTGTTCGACTGGAGAGGAACCATAGAAGACGAAGTCCAGCGGCTGGCAAACGAACAGGAAGCCGATGTCAACGTCGAACAGTTCGCCATCGATTGGCGAGTATGGTCTTTCGACATGCTCGCACGCGTTAACCGCGCCGAACTCCCGTGGACGAACCTTGATCACATCCATCGACAAGTTCTTGACGACGTCCTCGAAAAACACTCCTCTCTCTCCCTTTCAACATCTGAACGCGACGACCTCACCGAAGTCTGGCACAGCTTGAAAGCTTGGCCCGGCGCGGCCGACGCCATCCACCGCCTCAGATCCCGATACACCGTCATCGTCCTCACTGTCCTCAGCTACTCCATAGCGGTTAACTGCTCCAAACGCAACGGCATCAACTGGGACGGCATCCTCGCCTGCGAATTCCTAGGTGCCTACAAAGGCCCGCCCAATGCCTACAACAAAGCCATCCGGCTCCTCCGACTCCAACCATCCGAAACGATGATGGTCGCCACCCACATGAACGACCTCAAAAACTCGACAACTGCCGGAATGTCCACCGCGTACATCCACCGCGAAGGCGAATCCAACGTCACCCCCGGATACTCCGACGTGGCAACCGCGACTGCCGATCCCAAAATCGACATCGTCGCCTCAGACTTCCCAGACCTAGTCAACAAACTCCTCGCCTAACCACTCGTTTGCCACCGTTCATGGGGAAATGTCCGGAGGACAAGGGGGTACACGTCAATCGAACCGCCTGGACCGTTTTCCCTATCCCCAGGCGGGAGAGAGTCAGGGTGAGGGCCCAGCCATTAAACTTCACCCAGATCACAACCTCATCCAACCGAGACCACCAAATGAAGATCGCAACCCGAGACACTCTTTACTACGAACACTCCGCAGCCAATCCGGTAACCCTCCGAGTCGAACCCGGAGAATGGTTCGAGGTCCAGACCCAGATGAACCGCGGACCGGATGCCGAACTCGTTCCCGACGACATCCGAGACCTTTACAACTCCTACCGCTCCGACTCCCAACCCACCGACCGCGGTAACGCATCCTCTGGCTGCACCTACGTCGAAGGTGCTGAACCCGGTCACATGCTCACCGTCCACATCGGAGAGATCAAAACCCATCCCGTAGGGTGGACCCGATACGGCGGCTCCACCGGAGCCATGCCCGGATACCTCGGACACTCCAACATCGGACCCCAGTTCCGCATCTGCCGCATCGACGTCGAAAACCGTCAGATTATCTGGAACGATAAACTCTCGTTCCCCGTCGAACCCATGCTCGGTGTCGTCGGCGTTGCACCACAGCGCGAAGCACGCCACAACGGTTGGGCAGGGCAGTGGGGCGGAAACTTCGACATCCAAGAAGTCACCACCGGCGCAAAACTCCACCTGCCCATCTACCATCCCGGAGCCCTCCTCCACGTCGGTGACATGCACGCTCGACAAGGCGACGGCGAAATCTGCGGTGGCGGTGGCATCGAGACCGGCGGCTCTGTCATGATGAAGGTCGAACTCTCGCCTATCCCTGAAGAGATGTCGTGGCCACGCATCGAAAACGAAACCCACATCATGACCACCGGCATCGAGAAACCCGCCGAGGACGCATTCCGCATCGCCCTTTCCGAGATGATCCTGTGGCTCGAAGCCGACTACGGAATGACCCAGGGCGAAGCCTTCATCTTCCTCGCCCAATGCCTCGAAGCCCGGGTCACCCAGTTCGTCAACCCCACGTACTCGTACGTGTGCAAAGTCAACCGCAAATATCTCGTCTAACCCCCATACACCCATAGAATGCCCCATAGAATGCCGATAACCAACTACACCGATGGCGATAAAGATACCTTCCGAGCCCAGATGCTTGACGGGGTCCGTCGCAATAAAGCCGCCAACCCCAATTACACCATCATCGACATCGGCGGCCGCCACAACCCATGGGCCGACGAATTGGTTGATGTCTACGTCGATGTCTTCCCCTTCGAGACCGACAAAAAACTTTACGTCGGCGACGTTAACAGCGAAGACATCTGGCGCCAACTTGAAGCCGATGGCCCGTTCGATTTCGCCATCGTATCCCACGTCTTTGAAGACATCCGCGACCCCATCACCGGCCTAAACTGGCTGCCCCGCGTCGCCAAAGCAGGTTTCTTAGGCTTACCGGTTAAGCACCGCGAATTCGTCCATTGGCGCTCCAACTACTGGTTCGGACAATCCCACCACAACTGGATCTTCGGCGTCAAAAACGACGACAACGGCGAACCAATCCTCATCACCGTCCCCAAGTGGCACTGTGTTAGCTACTTCAACCCCAACATCCCAGACCTCCCTCCAATCGACGACGAAGATGCCGACCTCGGCCCACGCACACTCGAATGGTTCGACCCGACTAAAGCCGGTCACGACCTAGAACTCGGAGTCATATGGGAAGGGACTCTCCCCTTCTGGACCCCCAGCTACATGATGATGGTCGCCGACCAAATCGAAACCCTCAGAACAGTGTTTTCCGATGGCGTCTGATCCGTCTATCACGTTTACGGTTGCATCGATGTGTCAAACGCAACGAACGACCATAAAATCCAGTGGTACGCTTGAACTACATCCCCTTCATACAGCGTGAAACGAAAAAATCCAGTTCATCAAGATGCAAAACACTCTTTACTACGGCGACAACCTCGAAGTATTACGTCGCCATATTGATGACGAATCGGTGGATCTGATCTACCTTGATCCGCCATTCAACTCGAATGCAACATACAACGTCCTGTTCAAAGAGCAGACTGGTCAGAGCTCCCCAGCGCAGATCAAGGCCTTCACCGATTCTTGGGAATGGACACAAGATACCGAGCGAGCATACGAACAGGACATCATCTTGAATCCGAACGTAGCGCCCGCAGTCAAAGACATGATCTCTGCGTTCAGAAGTTTCGTGGGTCGGAACGCATTGATGGCATATCTGGTCATGATGACCCCGCGCTTGGTGGAGCTACACCGAGTTTTGAAGCCGACAGGATCCATCTATCTCCACTGCGACCCCACCGCGAGTCATTACCTCAAAGCCGTCATGGACACAGTCTTCGGCATCACCAACTTCCGGAACGAAATCACCTGGAAACGCACTTTCGCCCATAGTGATGCGAAACGATTCGGACGCAACACCGACTCGATTCTCTTCTATACGAAAGGTGACGACTGGACCTGGCATCTGCAATATCAACCCTACGACGCGGAGTACATAGCCCGTTTTCGCTATGAAGATCTAGATGGGCGCAAGTGGCAGGACGACAGTCTTTCTGCAAAGGGATTGACAGGTGGCGGATACGAGTACGAATACAAAGGAGTCACCTCCCTGTGGCGAGTGCCGCTCGCAACAATGCAACGATTGGATGCCGAAGGCAGGCTGCATTTCACTCAAACAGGTGGCATCAGACGCAAGCGCTACTTGGACGAAGGAAAAGGAAGGCCGGCTCAATCGCTCTGGGAAGACATTCCTCCGATCAACTCGCATGCGAAGGAGCGGCTGGGCTATCCGACCCAGAAACCGGAAAGGCTGTTGGAGCGCATCATAAGAGCTTCCTCCAACCCCGGCGATGTAGTGCTGGACCCGTTCTGCGGTTGCGGCACTGCTGTAGCCGTGGCAGAACGACTCGACCGCAAATGGGTCGGCATTGACATCACTCACTTAGCAGTCGCCTTGATGAAGCATCGCCTTAAAACGAGTTTCGGCATATCGCAAGGCGAAGATTACTCAGTGATCGGCGAACCAGTCGATGTCGGTAGCGCACGTGCCTTGGCAGAGCAAGACCGATACCAGTTCCAGTTCTGGGCGTTGTCATTGTTGGGAGCACGGCCTCAACAATACGACCACCGCGGCGCTGACAGAGGTATCGACGGAGTTCTTCACTTCATCAATGGGCCTCGCCGATCTACACACCGAGCCATAATCCAAGTCAAGAGTGGCAGAGTTTCGGTTGCCCAAATCCGTGACTTGGTCGGAACCGTAGAGCGCGAGAATGCCGCAATGGGGCTTTTTATCACCTTGGAGAATCCGACACGCGCCATGACCTCAGAAGCTGTAAGCGCAGGCTTCTATCATTCCGAACTGTGGCAAAGGGATTATCCCAAGATCCAGATCCGTACCGTACAAGACTTGCTGAACCGTAATGAGTTCGAGATGCCCCCCAATCCGGGAATGTATCAGGACTCTCAGCGAACACAACGCGACACCGGTAGGCAAGGAGGGTTGGAAGACATCAGAGAACCGTTCGGCATTGAGGCGGAATCATTCGAGGCAATCAACGCATGAAAAGCTGTCAAAAGTATGAAATCGTTATCTCGCAGGAGGACGTACTGTGATGGCGTCTGACTTCGGATTTTGGGGACTGACCATGGATGCCAACAACGTTGAATCGTTGGCTAAATTCTGGTGCGAAGCTGCGGATTACAAAGTCGCCGATTCGTACTACCCCATACTTGCTGTCCTTGCTTCTGACAAACCCAACTACCCGCGCCTTCTGATCCTCCAGGTGCCGGAGGCCAAGACCGCCAAAAACCGCCTCCACATGGAGTTCAAAACCGACGATCTGAAAGCCGAAGCGAACCGGGTCGTCGAATTAGGTGCAACTTTCATTGCAGAACGCGAATTTGGCGAAACGAAATGGATCGTCATGCAAGACCCCGAAGGCAACGAATTCTGCCTCGTAAACCCTGACCACTAGGATCAGCAACCAATGTCAACCCAACAGCCAAATCGACGACGATCTCGCGAACTAATGGAACGTGCTCGTCGCGTAGTCGCCGGCGGCATCTCCTCCCAGATCAGACTCAACGAACCCGGCGGCGAGCCTTTGTTCTTCGATCGCTCCGAAGGTGCCCTGATGTGGGATGCGGATGGTAACGAGTACATCGACTACATCCAAGGCATGGGGCCCAACCTCTTCGGTCATGCCCCTGAATTCGTCTCCCGCCAAGTCTCCCAGGACATGCGCAAGGGCTACGTTTTCGCGGCCCAGTTCGAGCGCGAACTCGAAGTCGCCGAGATGGCCGCCGGGGCCGTTCCCATTGAAGATTGCACCGTACGCTTTGCAAGTTCCGGCACCGAGATCGACCAACTAGCGCTACGGTTAGCCCGGGGATATACCGGGAGAACCAAGTACATAAGGTTCGAAGGTCACTACCACGGCTGGATGGACAGCGTTAACCACTCAGTTCATCCGCCTATCGACGAAGCAGGCGATGTAGATTCCCCAAACGTTGTTGGGGAATCAGCAGGCATGGACCCAGGTTCAGCATCCCAAGTCATCCCTTGCCAATGGAACGATATCGATCTCCTCGAAGCCGCATTCGATCGAAACCCCGGGCAGGTCGCCGCCGTCATCATGGAGCCGATCAACGCCAACACTAACTGCATAATGCCCGAACCGGGGTATCTCGAAGCCGTCAATGAGATCGCCCATCGCCACGGCGCGCTCGTAATCTTCGACGAAGTTATCACCGGATTCCGAGTTGCCTACGGCGGTGCCCAAGAACTCCTCGGCATAACCCCCGATCTCGCAACCTACGCCAAATCCATTGCCGCCGGCTTCCCCATCGCAATGTTGGCGGGGCGCCGCGACATCATGGACATCCTCGGCAGCGGCGAGGTCTACCACGGTGGAAGCTTCAATTCGAACGTCATGTCAATCTCCGCCGCATACGCCACATTGACTCATCTCCAGTCGAAGGGCGATGCCTTCTACGCTGATCTCGACCGCCGCGGCCAAAACCTCATTGACGGTCTCCGACGTGTAGGCATGGAGACTGAAACCGATATTCATGTCCAAGGTCTGGGCAGTGTTTTCGGCATCTCGTTCAATC
>JAAXHR010000312.1 GCA_012270805.1 Dehalococcoidia bacterium | reverse complement strand
ACCTGCCCGAGCAGGCGTTCTACATGGTAGGCACGATCGAAGACGCGGTTGCCAAAGGGCGAGCTATGCAAGAGCAGGCGGCCGCTTAAACATCCGCACACTTCGAAAGACCGCGCGACACTTCTCAGGAGTCAGTAGTTCCGCAATGGCCCCCATGAGTCTCAACATAGTTACCGCCGAAAGCGAGACGTTTTCCGGCATCGTCGATTACGTAACTGCTCCCGGAGCGGATGGCGAACTCACGGTTCTGCCTTCGCACGCGGCTTTGATGACAACTCTAGTACCCGGCGAAATGCGGTTTGCCGTGGATGGCAATGAGCAAGCTGTCGTTGTTACGGGCGGCTTCATGGAAGTTTTAGCCGACAATGTGACAGTTTTGGCCGATGCCGCGGAACGTGAAGACGAGATTGACGAAGCGCGAGCAGAAGAGGCTGTGCGAAGGGCGCAAGAGCGGATCGCTACGCACGGCTCCGATCTCGACATGGAACGCGCATTGGTATCGTTGCGACGCGCTCAGATCAGACTTCGGTTCTCACGTCGTCGGCAGCAGCGACAGCGCTAAACACGGTCGCAAAGGGTCAGTCGGTGGCATCTGACTTACCGATGATCTTCAGGATCGGACCATCGACCGTGAGAACGTAAATCTCCCCATCTTCATCCGTGGCGAACGAAGTGATCCGCCGATGTGGTTCCACAGTCAAAATGTGTCGAGATTCCCAACCCGATTCGCCTACCGGGGTCAACGCCCAGATTTTGGCAGTGCAAAAATCTCCGAAAATGTAGGCCCCGCTTAGCCATGGTACAGCCGAACCCCGATACACGATCCCCCCAATTACCGCGCAACCGTTGTCTGGATGCAAGTATTCGTGGATTGGAAACACCATCTCATCTCTCGCGTCATCGCAATCTTCGTCAGTGACGCCGGTTTCGCCGGTCGCGCGGCATTCGTTGCCTTCAAACAAGTGCCACCCATGATTTGTGCCGGCTTCGACAACAGTGATTTCCTCGACGCGAGCCCAGCCAACATCTCCGACCCAGATTTTCTCACTTTCAGGGTCGATGTCCATGCGCCATGGATTACGAAGGCCCCAAGCCCAAATCTCAGGTCGTGCATCGGGATTGGCAACCAGCGGATTATCGGATGGCACTTTGTAAGGTTGCTCTTCTGTAGCACCTCTGACATCGATGCGGATGATCGATCCCAAAAGAGTGTCAAGCTGCTGAGACTGTTTTTCCCATACCGGGCCGCCGTCACCGAGACCCAGATAAAGCATTCCGTCAGAGCCGAACTCGATGTCGCCCCCGTTGTGGACGTCCGCCGGTTGAGGAATCTCGAGAATCACGAGTTCAGAATCGCGTCGTACTCCGCCGTCAACGATCGCGAAACGCGAGAGTCGGGTCTTCTCACCCTCGCCGCGAACCGAATAGTAGACGTACAAGAACGGAAACTCCTCGAAATCCGGATCTAAAGCCGCGCTGAGCATCCCTGTTTCCGCACCTTCATAGGCAGTTTCGTCAATCAAGTTGAGAACTAACCTTGGCAAACCGGCTTTGAAATGCACGTTGATGTGCCCCTTGCGATCGACAACCGCCATGCCGCCTTCTGGCCACGGGAACATGTCGACAGGGAATTGGAAATTCCGGCCGCTAAACGCCTCATGAAGTTGCAATTCATCCCAATTACCGACGAATGGAGTCGGGGAGGGTGTTATCGGAGTTGATGTCGGCGTTGGCGTGAACGTTGCGGTCGGAGAGACCGGCGTGGAAGTCGGTGAGGGAGTGGGCGTTGCGGTATCAAGAATGGGCGGCGTTATTGCCGTGGTAGCAGTCGGCGTTGGCAACACCGGCGTCGATAACACCACCATCGTTGAAGAAGTGGGGGTGGTTGTTGGCGAAGGAATCGGTGTTGACGTAGCGGTCGCGGGAACGGAAGTGGCAGTTGGTGACGCAGATGGCGTAGATATCGACATGGACGTTGCCGTTGGTGATGGAGTGGGTGAAGGATCTGCCGGTGTCAAGGTTGAAGACGAGGTGACGGTTGGCGTGCGTGTCGCAGTTGCCGGTGCCACAACGGTTGGGCGGGTTAACGTGTCAAACCGAGGGGTGACAGGCGTCGAGATAGATTCCGAAGATTGGCAGGAGACCACCATCAGAACTGACATCAACGTCGTGAGTAATGCGAGGGAACCGAGCTTCATTCGCGAACTACGTTGCGATCGATAGTTTCAGTTGAACGTGATCGAAGATTCTAGACGCTTTGAAGGATACTTCCGTGTGTACTGAACGAGATCGATAGCGCCATGAAGATTGTGACATTGGTGTACGATGGCGAGCTTACGGAGACCCTGGCAGCGACTCGCAGGGGATGCCATTGCTGTCCCCATCTAATCGATGCGGATCGCTTTCAGGCCCACCAGCCTGCAGAAAGAATTCATTCGCCTCAATCCAAGTTTCAAAGTCGCCACAGTTCGCGTCCGCGGTGAACCTCGCATCGTCACCCCAGAGACGATCCAATCGGTTGAGAACACGAGTCATGCCGTCCATCGGAGGTAGTGTCTCGCAAGGACGACCGTCCAAGTCGCGATCCAACCCGAACTGATTCTCGCCTCGTGAGTCGTAGACCTCGAAAAAGTACTCGGCTTCATCGCGATGTTGAAAATCGTCGCAGTTGACCTCGAACTCCTCGCGTTCCGCGTGCTCGCGTGGCAGGATACCGTCGCACGCGATACCGTTACCGTTCGTATCAAGACCAAGTTTCTCTCGCGACAACGGTTTCAGTGTTTGAAGGAGACCGTCAGCCTCCTCCCAGGAATCGAACTCCAAACACGTTACTTCCGGCATCGACACAGAATGCTCGTCGGCACCGGCAACTGGGAATAGCGTGATCATCGTAATCGCCGCCCCGACCACTCCTAAACCGATTAAAACTGCCGTTACGGCAACGATCCTTTGAACCGGCCTAAACGTCCGCTGTAACAGAGTA
>JAAXHR010000046.1 GCA_012270805.1 Dehalococcoidia bacterium | reverse complement strand
CCAGTGAGAGTCAGAGATCCGATCAATACGGACAGTGCCACGGTAACGCTTACGACGGGATCGACATCCCCGGTGTCGTTCTGGCTGATTATCTGTGCCGCAGCGACGACCGCCGATGCTGCGCCGCCGAAGCCGTTGAAGATGGCCACCATCTGCGGCATGGCGGTCAATTGAACCTGACGAGCGGCTATTGCACCGATCAATGCGCCGACGATCAGGCCGACGATTATCCACTCATAGCTGACGATGTCGCGGTCGACGACGGTGAATACAACGGCTATCAACATGCCCAACGCCGAGAGGCGGTTTCCCGCTCGTGCCGTCTCAGGCGACCGTAGCCATAGAAGTCCGATGATGAATAGGACGGAAGCGACGATGTACGCTGCCAGCGTTACGTTGTCGAGAATCTGTGTGGACTCATCCATCGTCCGCGTCTAACGCCGTTCGTCGTCGCTGCGGTGAAACATGCGCAGCATCCGGTCGGTCACGAGATAGCCGCCCACCACGTTTATGGTCGCCAAGGTGACAGCAACCACTCCCAAGATCGCCCCGAGCAAGCCTCCGACCGATCCTGCGACGATGATTGCGCCGACGATGACGATTCCTGAGATCGCGTTGGAGCCAGACATTAAAGGCGTGTGGAGCGTGGGTGGGACGCGGGTGATGGTGAGATATCCGACGAAGATGGCCAGAACGAAAACGGTCAGGGCGAGTAAGAGTTCCTCAATCGACATCTTCGCCTCCTGTCTTCATCGGTTGATCGTGTGTCCGCGTATCTCACCATCGTGGGTTACGCACATCGCATCGACCACCTCATCGTCGAAATCGAGTGTTAACGACAGGTCTTCACCAATGATCAGATTCAGCAGCGATTCCAAGTTCCGGGCGTAGGTTACCGACGCGTGGTATGGCATCAAGGAGGGAACATTGACGGGCCCTTTGACTGTTACTCCGTTTACATGGACATCTTCTCCGGCCACAGTAGCCTCGACGTTGCCGCCAGTCTCTGCCGCGAGATCGATTATGATGCTGCCCGGTCTCATCTCCGCCACAGTATCTGTTTCGATCAGTAGAGGCGCTTGCCGTCCGGGTATCGCCGCGGTCGTGATCACCGCGTCAGCGCGGACGACGTGATCGGCAAGAAAACTGCGTTGACGCTCATTCTCGTCGTCGGTCTGGGCTCTTGCATAACCCCCTTCCGTTTCGGCATCAGCCGCGTCCGGAGGCGCGATGAACTTCGCGCCGAGGCTCTCTACCTGCTCTCCAGCCGCCGCTCTGACATCGAAGGCATAGACATCTGCGCCGAGTCGCTTCGCGGTGGCGATCGCCTGCAATCCGGCGACTCCGGCACCCAATATCAGCACTCTTGCCGGTGGAATCGTTCCCGCAGCGGTCATCATCATCGGGAAGAAGCGGCTAAGCGCGTTCGCGGCCATGAGTGCTGCTTTGTAACCTGCGATTGACGCTTGTGATGACAGCACGTCCATGCTCTGGGCGCGTGCGATGCGCGGCACTAGATCCATCGCTAAAGCGGTGACGCCAGCATTTGCCAGCGCCTCGATGGCCTCTGCGTCGCGCCGAGCATCGAGAGTCGCCGCGAGCGCGGAGCCGATTTGCATCGCGTCGATTTCTTTGTCCGACGGCCTACCGACGTGGAGCAGCAGATCGGATGATTCAGCAATGCTGGAAGCCGAATCTCCTAGTGAAGCCCCGGTTTCTTCGTAGGTAGCGTCGGGGAACCCCGCACTGGCACCGGCACCGCTCTGCACCGCTACATCATGCCCCGACGACACCAACTTGGACACCAGATCTGGGGATGCGGCGACGCGGTTTTCGCCGGGCGCGTTCTCGCGATTGATGCCTATTTTCAAGTTGCTTACGGTTTGAGCGGGGGTGGGTCAGGGAATTCAGAATATTATGGTAACCGCTACGCTTGAAAAGCGTTTTCCTGAACCGACAACCAGTTCCGCGCAGAACACAACCAAAGAACGAGGTAACTCGATGTACATGCTCCGACGGGTCTATAAGGCCAACTACCGTCAAGGCAAGCTCGTGGCTTCTCTGGTTCAGAAGCAACAGAAGATCTACGAATCGGCGGGGCGTTCGAAGGGCACGGTCTACTTCAATGCCGGAACGGTGCCGGGCGAGGCTGACACAGTCGTTCTCGAGTGGACGCAAGACACACTCGGATCCCCGTACACGTCGGGCGGTAGCATCCCGCGGGAAGCGCTGCAAGTCGGGGGACAAGTCCGCGAGCACATCGAGAGCCAGAGCATCGAATTCTGGGAACTTATGACGCCCGAAAAGATGGAAGACGTTTAACCGCTCTCATTTTTTCGCATACCATCCCGCTTAGAGGGCATCTATGCGCCATAAGTGGGTAAATCTCATTCTTCTCACCCTCGTCGCAGGCGAGTTGGTGACCGGTGCCATCGGGTTGATGAGCGGCAATGCCCGCAACGAGATCGTGCTGCAAGCCCACAGCGTCCTCGGGTACAGCATCATCGCCGTCCTCGCATGGAAAACGGCCCTGGCATTGCATTCACTCAAACGTCCTGCCAGAGGGAGACCTCGCAACGTCGCAATCTTAGTTTCGGCACTCCTTTTGACGACTCTGAGCATCGGAGTTGTATGGAGCATCGGAGGTTTTTGGTCCGTCGAGGGAATCACTGGCATGAGCCTCCACATCTACGCCGGAGCCGCGATTCTGCCGTTCATCGCTTGGCACGCCTGGGCTTACACCGCCCGATTCCGAGTCGGTTACAGCGCTAAGAGACGCGAAGTGTTGCGGTTCGGCTCTGTCCTTGCGGCTGGCGCGACGGCATGGCTCGTCAGCGAAAACGTCATTCGGGCGATCCCGACTGCGGGTGCGGATCGGCGTTTCACGGGCTCACACGAACGCCGCTCATACGAAGGCAACGTCTTTCCCACCACGTCGTGGATAAATGACAAGCCGGCTGAGATTAATGTCGCGACATGGCGTCTTAAGATCGTAGATGTTGACGGCGCGTCGACCTTATACTCGCTACTCGAACTGGATAACCAAGGTGGGGCGCTATTTTCGGAGCTTGAGGCTACGCTTGACTGTACAGGCGGTTGGTACTCCCACCAAATCTGGGGCGGCGTTAACCTGCGGGACCTCTTGGAAGACGCAGGCATAACCCCGGACGCCCGTAGCTGCATTGTCCATTCGGTTACGGGTTACACTCGCCGATACCCGTCGTCAGAGTTCGGCAAAATCATGCTGGCGACACGAGTCGGCG
>JAAXHR010000415.1 GCA_012270805.1 Dehalococcoidia bacterium | reverse complement strand
TTGCCTTTCAGTACCGATTTGACACCGATCTCGGCGAGGTCGATCAGTCGCGGAACGTTCGTATACCCTGCCGATTCGACCGCCAACCGCGCTTCATCTAGACGCCCGTGTTTCTTGACCGACTTGCTGAAAGATTCGGTGTGCCGGTATCCAGACGTGTTGGTGTTGCCCGCCTCGATCGCCATGTCGCGCATCTCCATGATGCGGTCCATCGGTGCAACGTCTTTCGGGCATACCTCGACGCACTTGAAGCATCGCGTGCAGTCCCAGATTCCACCCTCTACATCGTTGAGTCCTTCCAATCGCGCGTCACGCTGATCATCGCGCGGATCCTCCACGAACCTCCACGCTTTGGCCAACGCGGCGGGGCCGATGAAGGCTTCGTCAACCTCCAATACGGTGCAGTCAGAAACACAGGCGCCGCACATGATGCAGTTCATCGCGGTCAGCAGATTCACCATCGAATCGTTGCTGGCCACGAACTCGCCCTGCTCCGGTTCCGCGTCCGGTTGAAGATACGGATCTACTTGTCGCACCTTGTCGAAGAATGTGTCGAGGGTCACTACCAAGTCCTTGATGACCGCTTGGTTACCCATCGGCTCGACGACTATCGTCGCACCCTCTTCACCAATGTCCGCGATCCGTGTCTTGCACACGAGCTTGGCATCGCCGTTGACGCGCATCCCGCACGACCCGCAGATCGAGGCGCGGCAGGCGCAACGCAGCGCCAGAGTGCCGTCTACCTCCTCACGGATCTGGATCAGCGCATCGAGAACCGTCGCGTTCGGATGGACATCGAGTTCGAACTCGTCCCATCTCTGCTGACCCCGGCCCATCGTCTCAGGGTCGTACCTGCTAACTTTCAGTTTTGCCTGCATCAGTAGACCCTCTTGACCGGTTCCCACTTCGTGATCGTCACGGGCGAAGTCTCAACTCGCACACCGTCCTCGCTGTCGGTGTCTTGGTAGGCCAGCGTATGCTTCAGCCAGTTCTCGTCGTCGCGCTCGGTGATGTCGGTTCGGAAATGCGCTCCCCTGCTCTCCTTGCGTGCCAACGCGCTGTGCACGATGGCCCGAGCCACGTCGGCCATGAACTCCATCTCCAACGTGAAGATCAGATCGGTGTTGAACACCTTGCCTTTGTTCTGGACCGACATCTTCGGCACTCTAGCGTTAACGTCGTAGATTGCCGCTTTTGCGCCTTCCATCGAAGCTTGATCGCGGAACACTCCGATGCCTTTGGTCATCTCGTTCGCCATATAGTTGCGGATCGAGGCCCAATTCTCGTTAGGCTCACGATCGAATATCGACTGCAAGCGCGCCTTGGTCGCTTTTAGATGCTCGTCCGAACCGGAACCAGCATCCACGGACTTCACATATTCGGCTGCGTGAACCGCTGAGCGTCGACCGAACACAACCGTGTCCAGCAATGAGTTCGCGCCGAGACGGTTGGCTCCGTGAACACTCACGTTCGCACACTCTCCGGCGGCGTACAGACCAGGTACCACGGTCGCACCATCAACATCGGTCTTAATGCCACCCATGATGTAATGCACGCCCGGCCGAACCGGTATCGGTTGTTCGGCCAAGTCAATACCTACGAACTCGACCGCCACTTCTTGCAGATACCCGAGGCGATCCTCGATGAACTCGCGTCCAAGATGCCTGAGGTCAAGCAGCACGTTTCCATCGATTCCGCGCCCTTCATTGATCTCGGTCTGCTCAGAGCGCGAAACGACATCACGCGACGCCAACTCCTCGTATTGAGGCGCGTACTTCAACATGAAGCGTTCGCCTTCGGAGTTCAAAAGATACGCGCCCTCACCTCGCGCTGCCTCAGACAACAGGATTCCTGTGCGTGCCAAAGTCGTCGGGTGGTACTGCACCATCTCCATATCCATCATTGGAACCCCTGCCCGCCATGCCAACGCTAGCCCGTCGCCAGTGCAGATGATGGCGTT
>JAAXHR010000094.1 GCA_012270805.1 Dehalococcoidia bacterium | reverse complement strand
AAGTGTTCCTTGCGCATCAAGTGATGTGTCTCTTTGTTGAGCGGGATCTGCACGGAGATGTAGTCGGAGCGCTCGAAGAGTTCGTGGAGCGAGAAGACCTGTTCGACGGCGTATTCCTGGGCGATCCATGGCGGGCAGTAGGGGTCGTATGCGATGACCTTCATGCGCCATCCGTTAAACATCTTGCGGGCGACTTGGCGTCCGATGTTGCCGAGACCGACTAGTCCGAGCACCTGCTGGTCTATCGGCTCGATAGGTTGGACGTCGTCGCGCCCCCATTTACCGGCTTTCGTCCGTTCGTTGTATTGAATGAGTTGCCGATTCAAACAAAGGATCATGGTTACGGCTTGGTTCGAGACCTCTTCCATGCACATTCCGGCGCCGTTGGTGATGATGATGCCCATCTCGTTGCAGACATCGGTGTCGATCTGGTTGAAGCCGTGGGAATAGACAGCGAGCACCTGAGCCTTTTCGGCAGCACGAATCACTTGCTCGCCTTGGTATGGTGTTGAGCGCATCATCAGCGCGTCGGCGTCTCGGACTAGCTCGATCGCCTCTCCTTCGGACTGCGGGTTCGCCTTCACGAACTCGACATCGAGGTCGGCCATCTCGGCCCGCTCATAGTCAAGAGGATCGTTCTCGTCGATCCCCATAATCAAGACTTTGTGTTCTGCCATTTTGGTTCGGCTCCTTTAGGTGATTGGTTTAGTACTTGGTTGCAGGTCGAAATCAGTTTAGCGGTTCGCCATCATCACTTCCCACGAGACTGCATCCTTACGAGATGGCGAGTGATGCTTGACGTCGGGGTTGATGAGCGACATCGGCCAGTAGCCGTCGGCGATACGGATCGCCTCCTCGCCAAGCTGGGTGTTGGCGCGTTCCCATGCGATCTCGCTGTAAGAAGCGTAGTGGTTGGTAACGCTCACGTTGTCCATCTTTAGCAACGGGTTGTCAGGATCGACCGGCTCCTGCTCGAACACATCCAACCCAGCACCCGCGATTTCTCCGTTTTGAAGGGCCCGGATCAACGCGGGTTCGTCGACGACTGGTCCGCGCGAGCAGTTGATGAAGTAAGCCGTCGGCTTCATCGCCTTAAAGAACTCGTCGCTGAACATGTGGTACGTGCCTTCGTCGAGGTAGACGTGAGGCGAAACGTAGTCGGATCGTTCAGCCACTTCCTTCAGAGTCGGCACAATTTCGACGCCGTACTCTTTTGCGTCCCAAGACGAGCGGTAGGGGTCAAAGGCGATTACATTCAAGCCGAAAGCCTGCGCCTTACGAGCCACGGCTCGGCCGATGTTGCCTAGTCCGACGATGCCGAAGGTCTGTCCGGCGATATGCCCCATGGGTGGGAGGTATTGACGCGTCCATTCGCCTTGCTTCACGAGTTTGTCGTGGAGCACGAACTTCCGCGAACAGACGAGGAAGTGCATCATCGTCTGATTGCTGACTTCCTCAGTACCGAACGAAGCGGTGTTGGAGAGGACTACGCCGTTGACTGCCGCAGTTTCAAGGTCCATGCCGTCGTAGCCGTGTCCGAACGATACGAGGCCTTTACAGCGCCCATTGTTGCCCATATGTGAGAAGAGTGCGGGATCCCAGTCGTGCCCTTGGTTGATGGCGCAGTCGGCATCCTTGAGCGCCTCGATCAACTCGCCCTCGCTACTGCCCGAATAGTGCACGAACTCCGCACCGTAAGCGCGGGCAGCTCTCGACTGCTGCTCGGTGGAGGAAGCGTCGTGCGTATCGCCTCCTTGCGGACCCAAGTACAAAATCCTCATCGTCTCGTCTGCCATTGTTTTCTCCTCGGTTGTTGTCGTGATTGTGAAGTTTAACCTTCATTCCTCGGTAACGACGCTCTCGGGAGCCTCGCCATGCCAAACTCGTTGCATGTTTGAGAATGCGAAATCTACCCGTCGTGGATATGACTCCCAACTCTTGCCCGCGACGTGGGGTCCGACGACGACGTTGTCCATGGAAAGCAGTGGATTGTCCGCTTCGACCGGCTCGATCTCGAAAACGTCGAGGCCTGCGCCCCAGATCTCTTTGTTTCGCAACGCTTCGATCAATGCGGCTTCATCAACGACAGGACCTCTACAGGTGTTGACGAGCAAGGCGCTCTTTTTCATGAGCCCGAGTTCACGAGCACCGATCAGCTTGCGCGAGGTTGAATTCAGACTGGTATGCAGAGAAACGACATCCGACTCCATGAGTAGTTCGTCGAGATCGACTCGTTTCGCGCCGTAGCTTTCGGCTTTTTCGGAGCGCACGAGGTCCGTGTAAAGCGTGGTGGTCTCAAAGCCGCGAAGCAACCCAGCGAGCGTTGAGCCGATGCGGCCGGCGCCAACGATGCCGACAGTCTTGCCGAATAGCTCGTAGGAGTCATAGCCGTCGATCTCGGGTCGCATCCACGCATCTGCGCGAGTGTCGTTGTGGGCGATGGGAAGATGACGATGGCAGGCCAAGATCAGTGTCATCGCAAACTCAGCGACCGGAATGGCGTTCGCGCCGCCGTTGTTGGCGACCGGTATTCCCAACTCGCCCGCGACCCGCAGGTTGACACCGTCGTATCCCGCGGAACAGAGCTGCACAAGCTTGAGCTTCCTGCCAGCGCGGAGAATGTCTTCGGAGACGCCGTGTCCGAACGCTAAAACGAAGTCCGCTTCGTTTGAGAGCCGTTCCACTTCGTCCGATGCGGTTTCGCTAGTACAGACGTTTAATTCATATCCGTCAGGCTTCATCTCCTCGGCCATCTTTAGCAATGGCAGGGCAGGGCCTGAAAGTACCAACACATTGGGCATATCGATCTTCCTCGAATCGGGACGTGCGCCAGGATCGGCTATCCGACGTTTCGAAACGAATTCTACACTCGCTCCGAGTCTAGGACGCAGTTCGGGAGGATTGGGAATTCCATCAATCAGTGCTTGGCTGGCATTGGTAGCAGAAGGTGACTGCGGCGAGGCGATTCAATAGCGTCGGGAATTCGAGTATCGTGTTTTCGCTACCTAGTTCAACAGCCATCTGCCGTGTACGGTCATATATCTCAACTGACACTCCACGATTATTGCCAGCCACCACTAGCGTTCCGGGCGCGATTTGGGACGGGTCAGGGAGATGTTCCGTTCTTGTAGCCGAGAATTCTAGGCCAGGGTACAGCCAGATTTCATCGCCAAATTCGCAGCCGACTGGCCCGATCACCAAGAGTTGGTTGAAGACATATGGTTGTTCGGCTACAGCGCGGCATACTGTGTAGTTGTTGTTCGTGTATTCGATTAGCGATTTTTCATCAAGTGACAGGCGAGTTGATCCGACGAAGTTGATGCCCACGATGGCGATTGTGACTACCGCGAGCGAGATCGGCATATAGCGCGCGCCCATGAATCGCTTACTCTCGACGAATGGGATGGCTTTATTCAGCGCCAAGCCAGATAAGAGCGTCAGGATCGTCACGAGCGGCGTAAGTCTCGCTTCGTAGTAAGTGAGCGATGTCGCGGAAATCAGGGTCAAGAAAACTGGCACGCTGACCGCAAGAATGAACGGCAACAGCTCCTCATGCTTGTATAGAGCGCTTAGCACGCCGGAAAGGAAGATCAACCCTACGATGAGGGGAACAACGGACCCGTCACTCGGTCTGAAATAGGGAGAAGACATCTCCGACTTGATCCCGAAAATCGTGCTTATGTAGCTTGTGAAGTCGTGTTGAATTTTCTCGACGTCTCCGAGGATTCCGGTATCAGAACTGGCGTTGTAGACGTTGTGCCTCAAAAATGCATCACCAACATGGGTGATTTCAGGTTCAAAGATGAACTGCGCGATGAGCGGCGCCGCGACTGCCGACATAGCTACGATGAACCAAAGGCCTTTAGCTAGGGCGACACGACGTACTGCGAAGCGGCGACCAATCCTCGCCGATATGAGCCAGTAAAGCGGTGCAATCGGTATGAAAAACACGAACGGCGTGTACTCGTACATCAACATGCCGGCGGCGATACCGCATAAACCGGCCCAGAAATACCGGTTTCGCGCTGAAGTGTCGGCCATTACGATCAGCAGGATCATCAGCGTCAGCAAGATGCCCGGCCCGAAAGATTCTTCTGCGAGTCCACCGACGATCACGGCCCAGCGAAGACTCGCCAACAGGAACACTGTCAGGATGGTTGCAGCCCATTCGACCTTTAATCGGCGCAAGCATATGGCCATCAGCAGTATCGAGGCCGCGCCGGCAAGCTCATACCCTAGCCGCAGATCGTCCAATTCGTTTCCCGAGTAGACGAACCCGATAGTTGACAACGCGTTTGAAAACAGGAAATGAAATGACAACGCAGCATCGTTGTTAACGATGTCGTTCGCGATCTTGCCTTGTTGCATCTCTTCAAATCCGGGGAAATCGGGAGGGACGATCTGCAGCATCGCGAAACGCAGACCGATGGCCGCCACGACGAAGAGCCAATTTCCGTCGATGTTCCTGATTTGGTCGGGGATTTGCTGGATTGCGGGCCACAACGTGGACCGGTTCAACCAAGCGATCGAAGCGACCAGAACTGCTATTACGAATCCGATGCCGGTGTAGTTGGGTTGCTGATAGATTCCTTCTAGCGACCGTCCAACGAAGATGCCTAGGGTCAGAGGAATCAGAACCCAAAAGATGACGGATGCCAACGCGGGGTAACGGTAAACTACCGATTTAAACGTCTTGACAAGCGGGGACGTGGCGGTGACTTGGCGTTCCATGAGAAAACCGATCCGAGACGGAGTGATTGGGATGTGCCCGATTGCTTTCAACGGATTAATGACGCATGGAGAGTCAGTGTATTACCGAGAGTCGCAACGACAGCTACATTGGGCGCACACTATGCGCGGGCATCGACCTCGCTTATGATTTCCGATCATGGAAGCGCTTGAAATCCTTGAACGGCTCTGCTTGCAACCCACGGTCTCGTATCACGAATGGCGAGTCGCACGAGAGATCTCGACGATCCTCAGAGATTGCGGGATTGATTTCCGACGGGACCGTTGGGGCAACGTAATTGCAGAGATCGGCGGGGATGACACTATAGCCCCGTTGGTTTTCGTGGCCCACATGGATCATCCAGGCTTCGAAGCGATCGAGGCGGTGGAGGTGAATGAGGACGAGGAACTGATCATCGCTGAGCCGCGCGGAGGATTGGGGGCCCGAGCATACGATGTCGGAACAGGCGTACGCATCGTCGCGCGCGACGGAACGATGATGTACGGAACCATTGAATCGCATGGCCTCTTGCGTCAAGTCGGCAACAGCCGTTTCGCGCGTACCGACCGAGTGATGATTAAACCCGAAACCGGCGCGTCCGTGCACAAAGCATCCGATCTCACCTATCCTGCGGCAGTGATCTTGGACTTGCCTAGTTTCGGTACCGAAGGCGATTTGATTCGGGCGAGACAGTTGGATGATCTCGCTGGTTGCGCGGCGATATTGGCATCTTTGGCAACGGTTAAGAATGATGGATCGAACAACCGACCGATCAAAGGGCTATTCACACGAGCCGAAGAAGTCGGACTTGTCGGTGCAGCACTCGCCGCCGCGGACGAATTTGTCGGCAAGGACGCCATCATCGTTTCGGTCGAGACTAGCTTGAAGAGCGAGAACGCGAGGCAGGGCGACGGGGTGGTCATACGTGTGGGTGACCGCATGACCACTTTCGACCACAGCGCGGAGACGGTTTTGCATGCCGCGGCGTATCGAGTAGCGGATGGTTTCAAGGTACAACGCGCGCTGATGGGTGCAGGCGGTTGTGAGGCAAGCGCGTTCAAGGCGCACGGCTATCGAGTCACAGGAACTTCGTTCCCGCTCGGGGCGTGGCACAACACCGAAGATGATGGTTCGATCGTTCCGGAGTACATCCATATAGACGACTTCAGGTCGGGCGTTGCACTGATCACGGAGACTATGCGAGACGATAACGAACCTCTACACAACGATCCGTTGCGATACCTCTCGGCATTCCCTGAGACTGGCGCGATGCGCTTGAGAGAGACTCAGATCTAGCTCTCGGTGCCCAGTAGCTGAGCAGTCGTCTTCTGTTCGTAGTCGTGACGCGTGACAGCATTTGGCTTTCAATCGGCGATATAACCTTTAATCCATGCCCAAAGTTGACGGAAGTTACCTGATCGCCCGCACCTTGAAGGAAGAGGGAGTTGATTGCCTTTTCTACTTGATGGGTGGGCCGACCTACGAGATCGTCAACAACTCTGAAGATTTCGGTATTCGCACGGTCGATTTCCGCCATGAACAAGCGGCGGCGATGGCGGCACACGCGTATGCTCGGGTAAAGCGTACTCCAGGTGTGACGACTTCAGCTTCGGGACCCGGAACTTTGAACCTGCTCACAGGCATCTACAACGCGTTTGTAGACGCGGCACCGATGGTCACGCTGGGCGGCGCGGGTCCGTTGAGAGACGTGTACCGCGACGGTTTCCAGGAAGTAGATTTACCGAACATCTTTGCGCCGGTCTCCAAATCAGTCATTCGTCCGACATATCCGGCTCGCATGCCGGAGCACATCTCAACCGCGTTCCGAACGGCGATGAGCGACCGCCCAGGGCCGGTCTACGTCGAGTGCAACGAAGATGTTCTATATGGGGAAGTTGACGAGAGCGAGGCTGAATCGCCCACGCGAGCGGTAGAAGTTTCACCTCCTAGCCCGGATTCCGACAAGGTTGCTGAGGCTGTGAAGATTCTCTCGGAGGCCGAGCGACCGATCTTGTTGGCGGGCAGTGGGCCTTGGTGGGCAGGTGCATGGGAGGAACTCCAAGAGTTCGTTGATCGGACGGGCATCCCGTTCTACACGACGCCGATCGCCCGAGGACTGATTCCGGAGGATCATCCAGTTTCCTTCCCCGCGGCTCGTTCGACCGCGTTCCGAGAGACCGATGCGGTGTTAGTCGTGGGGACACGGTTCAACTGGATCATGACGTTCGGGCGGCGAATCTCGCCTCAAGCCAAGATTGCCCAGATCGACGTTCACGCAACTGAGATCGGGCACAATCGCTCAGTGGATATCGGCATAGTCGCAGATGCCAAGGCAGCGATGCGGCTGATCAACTCGGAAGTGTCGCGCTCAGGGATGCAATCGAAATCCGAATCTGCTTGGGTCGCATATCTCCGAGATATCGAGAAGAATCGACGCGAGCGGTCGGAACAGATGGAGAACTCTGAGCAGGTGCCGATTCACCCTTTGCGACTGTGCAAAGAGTTGCGAGAGGTTATGGACCGCGATGCCATACTAACGGTCGACGGCAACGAGATCTTGCATTATGGTCGCCAGTCGATACCTACTTATGTGCCGGGGCATAGGTTGAATTCCGGTGCGACTGGATGCATGGGTGTCGGATTACCGTTTGCGATTGGCGCCAAATTGGCGAAACCCGAAAAGCAGGTGATTTCATTGCACGGCGATGGGTCGCTCGGCATGAACATCCAGGACTTCGACACTGCAGTCAGGTATAACTTGCCGATCGTGATTGTTGTATCGAACAACGAAGGGTGGACGGCGCGTGTCGAAGGCATCCGCAAGCCTGGACGCGAGCTTGGTTGGACGCGCTTCGATGCGATAGCCCAAGCTTTGGGCGGATACGGCGAGGAAGTTCGAGAACCGTCCCAGATTCGACCGGCATTGGAACGTGCTTTCGATGCCGGCGTACCCGCGATCGTCAATGTGCACACCGACCCGACCGCGCGCGCGCTTTCCCGTTTCGTCGGGTCCAAAATGGAGTAGCCGAAGGAAGATTCGATGTCGAACCAAAACGAAGATGGGCGCAAAATCAACACCTACATCATGTTTTCAAAGCTCACGGAACGCGGTCGCGACCGGGTTCGGACGCATCCGGAGCGCATACTCGAGGTCAACAACGAAGTTGAGATGCGAGGCTGCCATGTGGTTGCTCAGTACGCGCTGATGGGCGATTACGACTTCGTAACGATCATCGAAGCGCCCGACAACGGGGAGATGTCGCGTATCGCAATCGAATTGGGAGCTCGCGGCACGATTGACACCACAACATATTCGGCCATCCCAATTGATGATTTTATTGAGATTATGCAGAACAACGGGGCGTAGTCAGTTGGCGCTCATGCGAGTTCATCAACTTGAAGGCATCGCTTCGATAAAAAGTGGCAAACAACGTTATTAGCCGAAAACAGCGCGGTTCATCTCTTTGGCAGAAGGTGTACGAAAGTGGTTTCGACTGGAAACTGCTGTTGGTCGGCGCGCTTTTCGTAGTCGTTGGACAGTTCCTAGTCATTCAAACTACTAGACCGGAACACGAGGGAATTCCGCCGAACGGAAGAAACGCCTTGGTCTTGGGATTCGCGGTCGTAGCGTTGGCAGCGTACTTTTTCAACGCGCGGTTGCGAATAAAAAGCTGGGTCCCTGAACTGCCTAAATCGACCAAGTTCAGTACTTCTGGACCGCGCTCGATCCTGTTTGGACTGGGAGTCGCCAGTTTTGCTTTCTTGTCTCTTCGATTGCTGGGTGGATCGACTTCAGGAGGCGATCTTTGGCTGTGGACCGTGGCACTTGTTGGCATCGGGTCGGCATTCGCCCCTTCGTACTTGAGGATTCTGGCAGGACTACGGAGGGCTACGAGATCGATACAAAGGATCGACATCGCGATCGTCGGTGCGCTAAGCGCGATCCTGTTGGTTATCAACGTTGACGATCTGACGAACTGGTACTACTCAGCAATAGGCGACGAGTACTCGTTCTTTGATCTGTCAAGGCAATTTGCGGTTGAAGGGATCAGCGATCCGTTTAGTCAGCGTGGTGTTTACGATTACCACCCAAGGCTGGGACTGATGATGAAATCAGTGGTGATGAGGGTGATCGGGATCGACCATTTCGGTTGGAAATTCAGTTCAATCGTTATGCTCGCATTAACGATTCCTGTGCTCTATCTGGCGGGAACGTTGATGGTGGGACGGATTGCAGGTGCGGTTGCCGCCAGCGTCATTGCGTTCAGCCATTACCTTGGAGCGATCGCACATGTTGGTTACGACCACATAGATTCGCTCTTGCCAACGGTATTGGCGGTCGCGTTTTTCGTATTGGCGACCCGCAACAGGAGCCCGGCACTCATGTTCATGGCTGGTGCTTTGGCTGGGATGTGTATCTACACCAACGTTGCTGCGAGGGTGATATTCCCCACGATTCTGGCGTTTACTGCGTTGCAGATTTTCTCACAGCACCCGAAGAATGTCGGCCGATGGATCCTGCCTTGGATTGTGGGTATGGTAGTCGCGGCTTTGCCCATGTTGATAGTAGACGGCAACGAATTGGTGACTCAGATGTTCGGACGGGTAATCGGAGGGCAATCCGAGCCTTCGGATCTGGGCACATTCGATCGGGTAAAGGCAAACATCGAACTGAATCTATTCGCGTTCAATTTCAATGAGCATATCTCTCATTACGTCTCCGGTTCGTTATTCGACCCGATCACCGCATCGATTTCCGTTGTAGCCATCGGCTTCGCCTTGGGCAGGCTCCGAGATGTTTCGTCGTTGTTCTTGATACTTTGGTTGGCCTTCGCATTCGTGGGAACCGGGGCCATCAGCCCATATTGGCACACGGCGGTCACACGGTTGTTTCCGATGGTTCCACCGATCGCGTTGATGCTAGGCATATTTGCGTCACGCTTCGTGTGGCCGATCGACATCAATTTTTGGAGAAGTTCGGGTTCACGCTTGGTTAGTCCTAAAGCGGTCGCAATCGTCGCGTTGCTAACCATAGGCGCGTTCGTTTTGATGCTCAATGCCCAACGACTCAGGACGGAGACGCCGTCTGTGTTCCATAATTCACCCGTCGCAGTGAGTCTTCGCGCGTTTCAATCCGAGCCGTGCAACCGATTCGCCGATGATCAAATCGTGTTCATCTCCCGCGACGAACATATCATTCGGAGAGCCCTAGATTCGTATGAACCCGGGAGCATGTACATGAATCCGGAACAGGCGGGTGAATTTCCCGGTATTCCGAAGTTCCTCAACCATGAACAAGCGATCGAACGTGACTTGTCCGATTTTGATCGCTACGAGTGCGTCATATTCTCGCATCCATGGGAGGCGATTCCTACGCAGATTCTCGGAGAGCTCTCTGCTTACAATCCGTTCGGAAGGACGATTGATGTCGCCGACAAATCGGGCAAGACCACCATCAAAGTGTTCATTGCACGTCCCTGACAATCATCATCGGACATTCCGCTCTTCTTGCCGTACCGATATCGACCCAAACCCGTGACTAGCAGAGTCTCGTAGAATCTTCTAGACCGGAAGCGAACCTGAACGCCGACTCAGATGTCATCAGAAGCAATTGAAAGACGCTCGATCATTATCTCGATCGTCGCGAGCACGAGTTTTGGCGTTTTGGGCATCGTTATATCAATTGCCAGCCACTCCGGCGCTGTGTTCTTGGACGGCTTGTTCTCTTTGACATTCGGGATAGTCGGGTTGCTGACGCTGTACGTGTCTCAACTCGTTTCGCGCCCCAGTGATGATTCCTATCCATTTGGTTACGCAACATTTGAGCCCATGCTCAATCTGTTCAAAGGCCTGCTCATCGGATTCGCTCTTGTCTACGCGTTTTGGACCGCAGTCAGGACCATCTTGACCGGCGGGCAGGAGATCTCGGCTGAAGGCGGTATTCTCTACGCGGTGATCGCAGTAGTTGGTGGTGCGGTCGTGGTGTTTTTTCTAAAGCGTTACGCGAAGCAATCGGGTTCACCCATAGTCGACGTGGATGCGAAGAACTGGACCGTAGACACGCTGATCAGCTCCGCCGTCGGTGTTGCATTTGTGGCGACCCTGCTCATCGAAAACTCTGATTGGTCGGATTTCGCTCCGTACGCCGACCCGATAATCATGCTGGCAATAATCGCCATCGCATCACCGCAGCCGTTCCAAACCATTCGAGACAATCTGCGCCAACTGGTGGGCAAGGCACCACCGAAGGATGTTCAGGACAAGGTCGCCGAACTCATCGAAGAAGCGATTGTAGATGTTCCGCATTACGAGACTCACCTGCGCATCGTAGATGTCGGGCGTTACATACACCTTCACATCTACGTGATCGTTTCGCCCGACTCAGGCGGGTACATCGATATCCGACGGCACGATCAGATACGGAGAAGAATCTACGAACGCGTTTCGCGGGAGTACCGCTATTTGTCGCTTGACGTCGGCTTCACAACGGATCGACGTTGGGCTTTGAACAGCGTGCCGTCGGAAGATCACGAGACTGTTGTCATATCGACAGAAGTAACGGAGGTTGAGGCGAAATAGCTTTTCAGGCAACATCAACCGCATTGTTGCTTACGGTTGCAGCGACCTTGGTTATGTTTGGTTGCGGAACCGTAGGCAGTCTAGCGTCGCCGACGCCGGTCCAGGAAGACGACACACGGCTGACCCCCACTCCGTCTTTCACCGATGCGGCGAAAGCCGAGATCACAGCCCTTTTCGGAGAACAGGCCGCGTCGATAATCGATGGGGACTGGGAAGCCACATACCGAACATGCAACCCGAGTTATAGGGCACGACGCGACTTGGAACGGTTCACTGGCGACATCGGTCGATATTTGAGCCGTCTCGATACGACGGCCAGTTCGCTAGACGTTCGCAACCCCGTCGTCACCAAGGGCCGCGACGATCGTTTCGATCTGAACTACGACCTCTACCTCGATGAGGAGTTTTCGCAGACGATCCGCGTCGGTGGGGCGTACGTCTACATCAATGGGCAGTGGTACGACGACGGTGTCTGGTGCCGTTAGGCAGTGGCTGGCATTTGAACTGTTTGGTCTAGTTGGGCGGCCGAAATCGGCGCCACTGTGAATTGCTCCTCGTAGAGCCGTCGGTAAAGATCGGACCGGCCGATCAACTCCTCATGTGGTCCGCGCGCTTTGATGTTGCCGTTTTGGATGACCAAGATTTGGTCCGCGGCTATCACTGTGGATAGCCGGTGGGCAATCGCTATCGTAGTGCGACCTTCACGCAAACGTGTGATCGCTTCGCGGATTAATCGTTCGGAGAGCGTGTCTAACGCGCTGGTCGCTTCGTCCAAAAGCAGGATGCGCGGATTTGCAAGTATCACACGTGCTATCGCAAGCCGTTGCCTTTCACCTCCCGAAAGACGGTAGCCGTGTTCGCCAACTATAGAGTTATAGCCCTCCGGCATCGCAGCGATTGTGTCGTGTATCTGCGCAGCCTTAGACGCTTCGATCAGCTCCTGCTCGGTTGCCGATGGACGACCGTAGAGAAGGTTCTCGCGGACTGACGCATGGAAGAGGAACGGGTTTTGAGACACGACGCCGATTAGTTGAGTCAGGTTGTCGTGTGTGATGTCTTTGATGTTCACTCCGTCGATCTTCACAGCGCCTTCGTCTGCATCGTAGAGCCGTGAGGCCAGATAACCGATAGTGGTTTTGCCGGAACCGCTGGGACCGACGAGTGCGGTGAGTTTCCCCGCTGTGGCGGTGAATGAGACGTTCGATAGCTGGAACAACTCGTCGGACGGTTGCAACCCATCCGTGGCGGCATTTGAGCCCATCTCGCGAGCCAGCGATTGTCCATCGTTTCCTGGTGGTGTAGCCGGGGGCATCGGCATATCTGGCCCCATTTGCCCGTCACCACCGGGAGGCATCCCGTTCCCGCCGGATGGACCTCCCCTTAGTCCACTTGGTGGTCTCTGTTCGGCTTGCGCCTTATGATGAGCTTCGATACGCTCCAACTCAGATTCTTGGTAGGTGAATGAAACGTTCTCGAATACGACCTCGCCTTTTGCAGTTGCCGGATCAACCCTGATCGGATTTACGGGATCGACGATGGTGGGTTTGATGTCCATATATTCGAAGATGCGCTCGAACAGTGCCAGCGAGCCCGAGATCTCAACGCCGCGTTGCAATAGGTTCGCCATCGGAAAGAGCAGCCGAGCCTGAATCGTAGAGAAGGCGACGATGTCTCCGAGCGTTACTCGGTCGCTGCCATCGATGATCAGGATGCCGCCGACTAGCCAGATGAAGGCCGGAGCCATCGTGAAGAATGCCTGAACTACGATGAAGAAGCCGCGGCCGGTCATGTACTGCCTGATCGAAACGTCGGTCAGCTTGGTGTTCGTGTCTTGGAATTCGCGAAGCTGTTCAGCTTCGCGCCCAAACGTCTTCGCTACTATGACGCCCGAGACGAACAACGTTTCGCCGGTCTTGGCAGTAAGATCTGCCAGCGTTCTCTGCATCTGACGCGTCAAGCGGCGCCTTCTAGCGCCCACCACGCGGGAGAGATAAGCGAATATCGGCATGGTGCAGACTGCTACGATGGTCAACTCCCACGAAAGGATGAGCATCGCTACGAGGGCTGCTGCAACCACCGTCACGCTCGAAAGAATGTTGACGACGGTGTCCGTAAGTACCAGCTGGGTGCTCGAAACGTCGTTGGCCAAACGTGATTGGATGTCGCCAGTCTTGGTTAAGGAAAAGAAGGAGATCGGTTGTTTAAGAAGATGGTTGTATACGGTGTGCCGCATATCCTCCATCACCTTGAACCCTACGGAGGCGTTCAGGCGTGATTGGGCGAAGTTGAGAACTCCAGATATAGCCGCCGCGGCGACCATGCCGACTATCAGCCATAGCAACAGATTCATGTCCTGTTGCGGTAAGGCGTCGTCGATAACGCGTTGGATCAGCAATGGCGTTATCACTCCGAGCGCGGAGGTGATGAGGACGAGCAGCGCGACCAGCGCCAACGTAATCTTGTGGTCGGAGTAAAGCCTGACGACGCGTTTGAAGGTGTCACGTGGGAACGGACGGTTCGGCGTTTCTTCGGGGATCGGTCCGAATCCAGGACCGCCCATCCCGCCGCCTCGCATTCCGCCTGCTCGCATACGTGTCTCCGAGATTCCGCGCCGTGATTTAGACGCCCAACGATTTAACGCATCTTATCTCAAGCCGAATTGTCTCGCAGTGGAGATGCTGGATGCCAATCGATGAGAGCACACCAGAGAGGTTGGTAGCCCGTAGGGGAGTCGAACCCCTGTTTCAGCCTTGAGAGGGCCGTGTCCTGGGCCACTAGACGAACGGGCCACCGTTATCGTGCGGGAGCTGGACTGATAAGTCCGTGCTCTCTTTCCGATTTTGGCTGCCGATGCAGGATTCGAACCCGCGCTCCCAGATCCAGAGTCTGGTGTCCTACCACTAGACGAATCGGCAACGGCTTGCTCTAAACATCATAACAGACCACGTTTCCCGCCCCGTACGCCGACTGTATCCCACGCGCTGGCTATATGCGACGCTAGTTTGTGGTTGCATAGCCGTTTCTGCTTCGTGGTACTCGAAATTGATATATACTGCGCGCATCCTTGAACGCAAACGTTGCGTCCATAAGGGAAATAGTCGCTTGGATGCGTCGCGTTCAGCGGTAACTGATGTCAATTCAACCGAGGGAGAATATTCACGTGAAATCACGAATCGCAAGCAGGTACATGCTTGGAGCTGTTGCGGCACTGATTGCCGTCGCGGCTTGGGCTTGTGGAGGTGACCCGGAGACGGTCGTCGTTAGAGAGACGGTTGTCGTCGAGGTCGAGAAAGAGGTGCAGGTCGAGGTCGAGAAGGAGGTCCAAGTCACGGTCGAGGTCGAGAA
>JAAXHR010000049.1 GCA_012270805.1 Dehalococcoidia bacterium | reverse complement strand
GGATTGAACCCGGCGTTCAAACCCGCAACTATACCAATCTGCAAGAGAGGAAACTGACATACCAAGGAACTATCGCATCAACCATCGAATCCGCGCACCAGAAGTGCTTTTGGTGCAACGCTCGAGCAATGGTGCTGCCTCATCCAACATCATGAGGCGAAACGAGGCCCTCAGCCTCGCACAGGACATGGGGCTCGATCTAGTTGAGGTCGGCCCTGATCAGAACCCGCCAGTTGTCCGATTGATGGACTACGGCAAGTTCAAATTCGACCAATCCAAACGGGCGAAAGAGGCTCGCAAAGCCTCGCGAGCGACCAGCCAACTGAAAAAGGTTCGACTGACCGCGAAAATCGCCGACAACGACATCGCCCAAAAGACCAAGCGCGTCCTCGAATTCTTGCAGGACGGTGCCAAGGTCCAAGTTTTCGTCCGTTTCCGCGGACGCGAACAGGCGCATCCCGAGATCGCAATGGACGTGTTGCGACGTGTGGCTAAAGGTGTCGCCGAGTACGCTCGATTGGAACAGAAGCCGGTCATGGAAGGCCGGATGCTGAGCATGTTGCTCGCACCGAGAACCGGTCAGATCCCTCCCAAACCGTCCAACGACGGGATATCTGCTGACCGACGCCATCGACGGCGCCGAGGCAACGGCTCGCCCGCCGAGGCACGCGACTCGGAACCTGTGGCGCAAACCGCCTGATTTCAGAGCATTCCGCTCCGAAACCAAACAGTAAGCTTCCAGGATACGCGCCCGTGCGAGTTTCGCATGGGCGCGTATTGCATAATTGAACAATGCCAAAACTGAAAACCCACAAAGGCGCTAAGAAGCGCTTTCACATCTCCGCCAAAGGAAAGGTCCTCCGAACCAAGGGGCCCAAGAGCCACTTCCGAAGGCGCAAAGCCAAGCGAACGAAGCGATTGCTCGGAGGCAAGGTAGGCATCGATTCCAACGTTATGGCGAAGGGGATCAAACAAGCCCTAGTTGGTTCTTCCCGATAACGTTCAGAGGTCAAACGTGCCCAGAGTAAAAGCAGGAACCACGCGACGACAGCGCCACAAGGCCATCCTCGCAACCACCAAAGGTCATCGCGCCGCGCGTAGCCGACGCTACCGCGTGGCCAAAGAGTCGATGATCCACGCGCTCAACTACGCCACCCAGCACCGAAAGCTCAAGAAGCGCCATAACCGAGCCTTGGCTGTCACACGCATCAATGCCGCCGCCCGAGAACACGGCATCTCATACTCGGCACTCATCAATGCGCTCAACAAAGCCGAGATCAAGCTCGACCGCAAGTCCCTCGCCGAGTTGGCCATCCGACAACCTTCCGCATTTGCGAAAGTCGTCGAGACCGCTAAAGAAAGCCTTTAAGACTCGAAGATCCGGGCGCTAAGCCGCCAAGTGGCGGTCCAAGAAAGTCGCCATCCGGTCCACGTATCCTTTCGGATTCGTTCTAAACGCCTGAGCGTGACCTGCGCCTGGGGCTATCCAAAACTCGTCGCAATCTCCCTCGTCGATCTCCGACTGGCTCAACCCCCTTGCCCTCGCTAATCGCCTCGCGTGGGTAATTGGCACCATATCGTCCTGCGCGCCATGGATCACCAACATCGGCGTATCGCACTCCGAAACGTGCTGCTCGGGCGAGACATCACCCAATCGGTAACCGACCAGCATCTGAAGCATCAGATCCAACCCCGGTCGCACCATTTTTGCAACCGCGGCGCGCATACCCGTCTGCACTTTGATGATTGACCAGAAATCGCTGAACGCACTATCCGAAATCACGGCTCCCGCAACGCCCGGAGTCGAACACGCCAGCGTCGCAGCCACGCCACCAAGTGAAAATCCAAGCACACCAATGCGCGTCCGATCCGCTCCTAGCCAGACCAGATGGTCCAACGCTCCCAACACATCCAGCCTCTCGGTCCATCCCCCGGTGAAATCGGCGTCTGCCGATTCGCCGCAACCCCGCAAATCGAACATCAACACCCCGTAACCCAAATCCCACATCGCCTTCGCCAAACCCATCGAGCCGGCCTGCGGATCAGATCGATTTGCACCGTCGCCATGGACGATTACCAGCCAACGCGTGTCGCGCTCCACCGGCGTCACCTCCACGCCCTTTGGTAACACCAACCAACCCCTAAGGAGATGCTCGGGATCAGTCAGATCCCGTCGACTGTTGAACGAAATCTCCATGAAGGGAAGCCCGACGGAAGAAGGGTCATCATGGACCGGCATTCTTCTCGTACGACGCGATATTCTCAAAGCCAACGCCGCCGACGCCCCAAGATATGCCGAAGTCATTGCACCAGCCATGAGCGCGGCTCGATTTATCCAGCCCATCGTTCAACCTCTAAAAATCGGAGCATCGTCAACCTCAAATCGCTGTCGCATCGACCATCACTGCAATGAAGAGCAGGAAGAGATACAGGAGCGAGAACTTGTAGAGGTTCGCCGTATCGCGACGCTCTCCCGTCCGCCATAGTTTGAACGCCAACGCGAAGAAAACCAACCCCAATATCAACGCAGATATCAAATACGCCAACCCGAGTTTCGAAGTCGCAAAGTAGAACAACGCCGTTAGCGGCAACAGCAACACCGTGTAGAGGAGTATCTGAAGTTGCGTCGCCGATTCTCCAGCGACCACTGGCATCATCGGGATATCCGCCCGCGCATAGTCGTCCTTGATCAGCAAGGACAAAGCCCAGAAGTGCGGCGGTGTCCAGAAAAACACGATCGCAAAGAGGTACCAAGCTTCGAGTTCGAGCGTTCCAAGCACCGCCGCGTAGCCAACTAACGGCGGAATCGCCCCTGCTGCTCCACCGATCACGATGTTCTGCGTCGTCGTTCGCTTCAGCATCGCGGTATACAGCACCACGTACAGAGCAGACCCTGCCAGCGCAAGCGATGCGGCGAGCACGTTGGTGAAAAAGTAAAAAACAGCAAATGAACAAACGTTCAATCCGATGCCGAAGATCAGAGCGTTCAACGGGCGAATCCGACCACCTGCCACGGGTCGATGGTCGGTCCGGTGCATCTCGCGGTCAATATCCTCCTCGTACCACATGTTCAAAGCACTGGCACCGCCTGATGCCAACGCGCCGCCAATCAGCACCACCACGATGTACTGCCAAGGGGGCACTCCACGCGCCGCCAGAAACGACCCCCCAACCGCGGTGAACAGCAGCAGAGACATGACACGCGGCTTGGTCAAAGCCAAGTAATCGAGCAACATTCTCGAAACCGTGCGGACCCATGTCCAGCTTTCGATAGTCGTAGCCATCACGCTACCGCTCCCGAAATCGATCCCGCCGAAACCTCGTCTCGATCAACAACCTCGGCGAGACTCCGACGCGCCACCGGCAAGAGAATCAGCAACGTCATCAGACACATCGACACCCACTGCAGCGATGCGAACGTCAGGTGGGAGACACGTGCCCACTGCGCGAATCCCGTCCACGGATTGGCAGCCCCGAGAAGCACCTGCGTCACGATGATTGCCGATACCACTATACCCAAGAGACGTAGAGTACGAGCGGACGAGTTCGATCCGCCCTTCACCTTCATCGCCATGTGCGCCGCGCCCATTGCCGGAAAAACTGATAACAGCGCCAATACTCGATGCGCCACATGGATCCAAACCAACTCGTACTGCGGTATGATCGACCCGCCGCACAGCGGCCATGAGGGACACACCGCGCCGGCTCCTCGCCAGACCGCGTAGGATCCGGAAAGCAACGCGATCAGTGTCATCGCCGATCCCGCAAGCGCCATCAAGACCAATCCCCGCGGCAGTCCTCCTCCGATTTCGGAACGCAGATAAACCGTCGCCACGAGCGCGTGGGCCATCAACAACAGGACCGCCTCCGCCAGCAAAAGATGCAACGTCCTCAAGCCCGGGTCCAAGTCGCTGAGCACGACAGCGCCACCGATCCCGCCTGTTACTGAAACCGCGATCAGTCCGGCCGTCGCTGAAGTCACGACCGTCGCCTCTCCACGGTGCTTCAACCATACGCGTAGAACCGCGGCGATAATCGTCAATCCAACCAATACGCCGATGGTCCGATGGGTGTACTCCATCAGCGCGTGATACTCGAACGGAGGAATCCAGTTTCCGAAACACGTCGGCCAATCGGGACATCCGTCGCCCGATCCAGTGACCCGTACCGCGCCACCCATCGTTATCTGGACGAGCGCCCCGATCAAAGATGCCGCGAGCAGAACGAGCAACACGCGGTCGGCCCAGATCTGTCCGCCCTGCTCGTTCCGGTCGGTCCGCGTTTTCATCGGTCGTGGTGCGAGATGCCGGGTCGGCGAGTACGCCGACCCGGCAATCTCAACGGCTCTAGTTCGATTCGAAACAACCGGGCGTTTACGCCTCTTGCAGCGGTTTGACCGCTACCAAAACCGCGGATACCACGATGCGGTGGTCGTACACGCGGAACGGCCAGCAAGTCACGAGAGAGATTTGGGAGTTGCTGGTCTCCGTCAGTCGCAGCTCGTCGCGATGGAGCTGCCGCGTGTGCGTGACCCGGTACATGTATTCGGCGTCCGACGTGGTGATGAAGATGTCCACGGGATCGTTGCTGATCATCTTCGATATCTCTGGCAAACGTCGGAAGATATCGCCCTCGTTGCTGATGAAGTTGTCCAAGTGACCGAAATACCACCCGTTCGCCGCTTCCCCTGGTTTCGCGGTGGTGGGAATGTGTCCCACAACTTTGTCCGGCGTGCTCCAAGCGCGCGAATCGCCGAGGTCACGAATCTCCAACTCCGATACTGTGGCATCCAAATCTATCGCCGGTATGCGCATTCGCACTCCGCGCTCTGCGTCGTCGAGAAGCAGTGATGTATCCGAGGCATCCACCGGCACGAACCCCTCTGGTATCGTCGGACCGCCGAACGGCAGATTTCCCGCCCAGTGCGGCTCGGACCAGTAGCGCGGGTTCATGCTACCGCCCGGATAGATAGAAGCGAACGTGTCCAGAAGCACCGCCGTGGGCACAACTGGAGCGGCTTCAACTTCGGGACGTGACGTATTGCCGATCTCGGCCGCCGACATCAGGGACGGGATTCGACCAGGGCCCACAGACCCGTCGAACTCACCGACGGCCTTTGAAGCTGCAAATCCGGCCTTTCGCTCTGGAGCAGTGAATACACCTCCAGGCAAGACGGATGTGATCGATACGGTCTCGGCGCTGTCAACCTCCGTCGTCCGTTCCCAGACATTCGACGGCTGGACGCCCCCTGCGGACACGTCTGTCGCAGGTTCAATTTCGACCGATTCCTGCGCCGCCGAGATACGCGATTGGGGTTTCGGCATGCTCTGACCGAGGAAGATGAGTTGATCTTCGGGTGCTGCCGCGTCGACGTTGAACAACTCGGCATCTGAACCTGATCGCATGTACGCGTACAGGTAGTAACCGGAGATCGCGACCATGACGACACCGACGACCGCCACAGCGGAACCTATCGGCCTCGCCAATCTTGACATTCGGCTCATTTCGTCATCACCAACGGGATTGGAAACCTTACCGCCGGGCGATGAAAAGTCGCTTCAGCGGCCTCTAGGCCCCTCGAAAATCGGTTCGTTAACGTGTATATCGCCATTGCGAATCTTTATGTTGTAGTCGCAATTCGGGCTTGTGCACACCCACGCCTTGTAGTGTACCGCCGCACCTTGCCCTCCGAAATCGGACAACGGCACCAATACACCACCCTGATCGCACGCCAGGCACTCTGGCCAACTACTTATCACTTCCAACGTCCTAACCTCCGCCGACGCTGCTTCTGCTTCTCATCATCACCCGGCGCAAAGGCGTTTCCTCACCCCGTCGCACAGGCCCGCGGACACCTCCATCAGAAATGTCCAATAGCGGATTCCAGTTTCACGATAGTTTACCACCATTCAGAGACGCCGCGCAACAGCCCAGCGTCGCGTCTATCGCCCGATCGCGTCCCGACAACGATGGATTTCTTTCAGGGTTGTTTGCCAAGTGAATAATCTTAGATACGCTTGAATCATCGGCGCGGTTCTTAGAGTGCGCCGAAACATTGCCAACCAAATTCCAAGCACCTGAGCGGAACACCAAATACCTGCTCGCCCCGCGTAACGACTGTGATTCTCGGAATCGAGACCTCCTGCGATGAGACAGCTGCCGGCATCGTCGATGTAGACGGCAGGTTGTTAGCCAACATCGTTGCGAGTCAAGCCGACATACACGCACGATACGGCGGCATCGTTCCAGAAGTGGCGTCCAGGCAACACGTCAGAGACGTGTCGTCGGTCGTTGAGGCTGCACTTGAACATGCCGATCTTCGATGGTCGCAGATCGACGCGGTCGCAGTCACCAACGGGCCCGGGCTCGCCGGGTCGCTCATGGTCGGCGTCAACTACGCAAAAGGAGCCTCAGCATCCGCCGGCAAACCGCTCGTCGGTGTGAACCACCTCGTCGGTCACGTCATGGCCGCGTTCATCAGGCTGCCGTTGGACCATGTCGGTGGCACTCATGCGGTCGATCAAGTCTCGGAAACACATGCGCCAGTCGCGAGCGCGTTGACCGGCCTCGGCGATTCTCCAGCGATGTGCCTCATCGTCTCCGGCGGTCATACCGAACTTGTACTCGCCCAGTCAGACGGCGTCGACTTGAAGTTCAAACTCGTCGGTGAGACTCGTGACGACGCCGCGGGCGAAGCGTTCGACAAAGCGGCGCGTGCGATCGGACTGCCCTACCCGGGCGGACCCGCGATACAGAACGCCGCCGAAGCCGCTTCCAGCACTGATGTCGAGCCCCTGCCGCGTGCATGGCTGCGCGGCTCGCATGAATTCTCCTTCAGCGGATTGAAGACCGCCGTGCTCAATCGCGCGCGGCGTGAGGGCATAGATCCGCGAACCCGGACTAACAGCCAACCGGACCCCGCGACGGTTGCCAACATCGCCAAAGCGTTCCAAGATTCGGTCGTCGACGTTCTAGTCACCAAAACGATTCGTGCCGCCGAAGAGTTGGACTGCTCCGCCATCATCCTGGTCGGCGGTGTCGCCGCGAACCGGCCGTTGCGGGAAACCATGCAACGGACCTCAACATTGCCAGTCGTCACTCCGCCGATCCCGCTCTGCACCGACAATGGGGCGATGATCGCACGTGCCGGACTGGACCGGTTTCTCAGCGGAGTCCGCGACGGATTCGACTTGGACGTCACCCCGTCCCTGAGAATCGGCTGAATATGGCCCCGCCTCGCTTCATTTGCACCACCTGAGACCGCTCAACGCTTATGCGAATTCTCCAGCTTCGCCAAGACTTGCGCCGCGAAACGATCCGCCTCGTCGGCATGGGATTGCCCAAACTCCACGGTCATCTCCGCTCCTGAGTGCGATCGAAAAACCACTTGCAGATCGGGCGGCCTCAGAAAATAGTCCGCCAACAGCAACCCACTCATCAACACCACAACCGCGCCGATGATCAATCGCATGTTGCCCACACCATCCAACGCCTGCCACATCCCGATCGCAGCGCCGATCCCGATCAATCCCCATGCCAATGATCGCTTACTTGGTCGGGCTCGTGAAATCGCCAGCGAATCGATCTCGGCCAAGGGCATCGATGCATGCAAAACCTTGGCTTCCGGCGCTCCGCGCAGCAAGACTCGCCGGTTCGTTAAAACGATCTCGGAACCGCCCTTGCCGTGAGTGGAAACGGAATCGATCATCGTCTCTCCTGGAAACAGGTCCGATACGCTACGCAACTCTGGTGCTATCGCCTGCGTCGAATCGGCATCCACTCCGGATGTTATCGCTGATGTCTTCGGCCCGATGTTTGCAATCCTCTGTCGTTCATCCACCTCGCTCGAAGCATTTTTCGGCTCACCTGCATCGCCTTCGGCTGGAGATTGACCAAAAGCCCGATCAAAAAGACGGCCAGGCTCCTCCGAGCAGGTGCAGAAGCGCATCCCTCCGCGGCTCCCTGATTCAGGCGGTTCAGGCTCTTCAGTTGCTGAGACTGCTCGGGCATCGACAACCGAGGCCGAGTAGCTGGGCGTGCCGACAAGCGAACCCTTTCTCAGACCCGACGGAACATCAGAGCACGAGCAGAAACGTCTTACGGGTGGTACCGCGGTCACGACGAGAGTGCCCGATGCCCCAAATTCAACTGACGAGTCACGCGCGGACGCAAAATCATTGAGCGGTAGATGTGCATCACGCCCTGCTGCCGTCGGGCGCCGCGCAGTCGTCCAACTCGAACCCCACGGCTCGCGAGGACATGTCTGGCTTCCTCGTATACGGCGTTCATCGGCAACGACGGATGTTCTCGATAGAACCTCAACGCGTTTGCGTAAAGCGCATCGTCACGCCCTGCTTCCGCCCAAGCCGCTAATGCTGGGAGCACCGCGTTGACGACGATTTCCCCCGCGCGGCCTGCTCCCAAAGCACCATCCCCGACGCAGTATCGCTCGCGCATGTTTGAACTCCGTTCAGCGTCTCCGATCGCGGTCAACGCCTGCCGTAGCGGCCCGCCACTGCACCACCACGCGGCGACAAGATGCGCGCCCGCCACCAAACGCGCCTTCGGATGATTGAGAGGCCGTCCAGAGGCTGCCGTCCAACTTGGGACGTCTCCAGCAAGCCGACGCACTGGCGACCATGACGGGCGCTCGCTAAAACCTGCGCCCCAACGCAACAGCTCCGTTGCCCGTGCGACCAGTCGCGATCCGCCGTCACGACCATCGCCGACATCTGCATTCAAACGCACGCACCCGGCCAGAAAAGCCCACGGCAGACGTTTCGCCAAGTGCCTAAACGCACCTCTGTTCCGCGGGAATCCCAAACCCTCGAAGATCGCCATCTGCAACGCCAGATCAGGACCGAACCGCTCGACGTCCATGCGCATGCTGCTGATCTTCAGCGCGAACCGCTCGTCCCCCATCGCGTCCAGCCAGGCGCCGGCCGACCCGTCGACATTGTCGCTGCTTGCGCCGCCGCTTCTCTTGAACGTCTGCTTTCCTTGATAGTCGATCAGCTGACCTATATCGAGTTCCGGCACTTCGAATCCCAGCGAGTTGACTACGGGGGCTCGTGCCGTCGAAGCGTCATTTGCCAATTTTGTCCCGACCGCGTGAAACGTTACTCGTCCATATTTCGGGTCGGAATCGTGCCCATGAGTGAACCAATCTGCAGAATCTCGATGGACCTCGACATCCCCGACGACCTCGGAACCATCATCACCCTCAAGCACCGCATCTCGAAAATCAGGTCCGTACGACCCGCCGGGCATACCCGAGTAGAGCACCCGGTACTGCTTGCCATCCGCAGTCGACAACGGCACTCGGCTGCCGTCTGCGCGGCGCCACGCCTCGTGTAGCACCATCTCTGGAACCTGCGCTCCCATAATCCGCAAAGTTTATCGCAATCGCCGCCAGCAATTCTCCATCGGCGATTGTCGCTCGTTGATGGTAGAGCGGTTGGTATCCTTTGCAGATGCTTATACAACGCCTGGGGGCTCCCCATAGAAAGACAACCAAAAACTGGAGAAGAGAATGCCCGCAGTAACCAGCGTCGAGTTCCACCAATTTTCCGCCAAGCATCACAACGCCGACCGCAACTGGCTTCTAGTGCAACTCAACACCGACCAGCCCGGATTGTACGGCCTCGGCGACGCGAGCCCCATGGAAGCCGACGATGCCGTCAAGCTCCTAGCCACCCACCTGGTGGGAAAGTGGGTGGTCGGCCGTGATCCACTCGATTCCGAAGCGATCTGGACCGACCTGTACCATAACGCTCCAGGCAAGCGGGGGCGCCTCGCGATGACCGCCATCAGCGGGATCGACATCGCGTTGTGGGACCTCAAGGGAAAGATACTCGATCGTCCTGTTTACCAGCTCCTAGGCGGTTCCCAGAGAGAAAAGATTCGTGTCTACGCGAACGGCTGGTACGCCAATCCCGGATCCCCCGAGCAGAACGCCGAAGAGTCGAAGGTCGTCGTGGACATGGGCTACACCGCGCTGAAGTTCGACCCCTTCGCGCAGACCAACTACTACAAGATCTCCGAACGTGAAGCAGCGATCGCCGAAGCCCGCGTCGCCGCCGTACGCGAGACCGTCGGACCAGAAGTGGACATCCTGGTCGAAGCACATGCCAAGTTCGACGTGATGAACGCCATCAAACTGGGGAATCGCCTCGAAAAATACCACCCTCTCTTCTACGAAGAGCCAGTATCCGAGGAACGTGTCTGCGAGCTGCTGGAGGTCCGGCGAAAGGTCGGCATCCCGATCGCAACCGGTGAGCGTCTCTACACCAAGTTCCCGTTCGCCGATATCATCGACGCCCACGCCGTAGACGTCCTTCAACCCGACATTGCTAACGCGGGCGGGATAACCGAACTCAAAAAGATCGCCGCCATGGCCGAGGCCAAACACATCACCATGGCTCCGAACAACGTCTGCTCGCCCGTCGGAGCCATCGCCGAGATGCATCTCGACGCCTCCATCGTAAACTTCGAGATCCAGGAGTACCACGCCGAGTTCTACTCGCCCTGGTACTTCACCGTATGTCGCGGTCTGCCAAGACAGCGAGACGGCTACATCACGCTCAGCGACGCTCCAGGCCTCGGCATCGAACTCGACCTCGACGAGATCGCTGCTCATCCGCCGTTCAAACGACCAACCGCACGCGGCGGGACCAACCGGCGAATCTAAAGTTGCACTGCCGATTTCCATCGCCCCCAAAATCCGTTGCTACAATGCAGCAATCGAACCCAAAATCTCGAACCGCAACGCACAGAAAGTCAAAGATGATTGAAAACACCATCCTCAAAGCAAATCGAGAAGGACGATACGCCCTCGTATTCGCCCTCCCGTTTCCTTCGTCCCAACTGATCGAACTCGCCGCGCATGTCGGATTCGACGCGATCTCTATCGACGGTGAACACGGGGCCTACAACGTAGAAAGCGTCGACGACATCTGCCGACTGTCCAACGCCCTCGGCATGTCGGTCACCGCCCGTGTGCCCAACATCGCCTCGTACTGGGTGAACCTCTACCTCGATCGCGGCATCCAGGGCATCACCGGGCCTCACGTCGAGACAAAAGAGGAAGCCCAGTCCCTCGCCGACGCCTGCCTCTTCCCGGAAGATGGTTGGCGATCGTGGGGCGGAGGACGCGGCACCGAGTTCAACGATCCTGAAAAGATCGCCGAATACGGCGGACAGCGAGCTTTTATGAAGTGGGCCAACGAGAACATGATCGTCATGGCCCAGATCGAATCGAAGAAAGCGCACGACAACCTCGACGAGATTCTCTCTGTCACCGGCCTCACCGGCGTTGCCGGCGGGCCTAACGACTTCGCCGCAAGCATGGGCCTCGCAGGCCAGCCGATGCATCCTGACCGCGTAGCCGCCACCGAAGACATCGAGCGGCGTGCCTTAGCAGCAGGCAAATCGATCGGCGCCACCACCTTCGGCCTTGGGGTCCGCGAGTTCATGCTCGGACAAGCACGCGAGTTTTGCCAAGAGAACGGCAACAAACCGCTCAACGAGTAACGTTTGTCATCAGCGAAAGACCGGATCGCCCGGATGCGGAAACTGCGCTTACGGAACGGATCTGCAAATCTGAGGCGACGCTTTCCCACGTATCGATTAAATGAACACGCCCTAAAACCGTTTAAGGGTGATTTACAATCCAAATCGTGAAGATGCGCAACTCATTGATCTACGTTTTGATCGCAGTCGCCGCGATCGCTTTGATACTGCTGTTGTTCAGACAGGGCGACGGATCGCAGGCCATCCCTTTCAACCGCGTGGTCGAAATGGCGCGCGACAACACTGGACCGGCTCTCAACATCGAGGTCAACGGCGACACCGTCAAGATCGACAACGGTACGCAAGTATTTTCATCACGCAAAGAGACCTCCACCAGCGTATTTGAAGCACTCTCCGACGCCGGTGCCGATCTAAACAACTACCGCCTAGACGTGCGCGGGCAGAGCGGACTGGCGACTCTGCTGCAGGCCCTTATCGGTTTCTTGCCCCTCATACTCTTCGCTGGACTGCTGATATTCATGCTGCGGCAGGCCCAAGCCGGCAACAGCCAGACGATGAACTTCGGACGCACTCGCGCCCGCATGTTCGTCGGCGCCAAAGCGACGGTTACATTCTTCGACGTCGCCGGCGTACCCGAAGCCAAGGAGGAGCTCGAAGAGATCGTCGAATTCCTCAAGTTCCCGGAACGCTTCCAAGCTCTCGGCGCCAGGATCCCCCGCGGCGTGCTTCTGGTCGGTCCCCCAGGCACCGGTAAGACGCTTCTTGCCCGGGCTGTAGCAGGCGAAGCCGGTGTGCCCTTCTTCTCGATTTCCGGTTCCGAATTCGTCGAGATGTTCGTCGGTGTCGGCGCCTCGCGCGTCCGGGACCTGTTCCAACAGGCCAAACGCCACGCACCCTGCATCATCTTCGTAGACGAAATCGACGCTGTCGGCCGTCATCGCGGCGCCGGTCTCGGCGGTGGCCACGACGAACGCGAGCAGACCCTCAACCAGATCCTGGTGGAGATGGACGGATTCGACACGAACTCGTCAGTCATCGTCATCGCCGCGACGAACCGCCCCGACATCCTCGACCCGGCGCTTCTACGCCCTGGTCGGTTCGATCGTCGAGTGACGCTCGACACCCCGGACATCCGTGGCCGCACCGCTATTCTCGATGTCCACGCCAAGGGCAAGCCTTTCGACAAGGGGGTCGAGATGCAGGCGGTCGCCAAACAGACCCCCGGCTTCTCCGGCGCAGACCTCGCCAATCTGATCAACGAAGCCGCACTGCTCGCCGCCCGCAAGAACAAGAAATCTATTGGCCTCGACGAACTCCTCGAATCGATCGACCGTGTCTCGATCGGCCCGGCTCGAAAGAGCAAGGTGATCACAGAAGACGAGCGCCGGCTGACCGCGTACCACGAAGCCGGGCACGCCGTCGTTCCGTACTTTATGCCCGAGGGCGACCGCGTCGGCAAGATTTCGATAATCGCACGTGGGCATGCAGGTGGTTTCACGCGCTGGGAGCAAGAGGACAAGTCCTACCTGACCAAGCCGTACCTGCTCTCACGCATCGCCGGAGCCATGGGCGGACGCGCCGCTGAAGAGCTCAAACTCGGCAAGATAACCACTGGCGCATCCCACGATTTCGAACAAGCCACACGCATCGCTCGCGAGATGATCATGCGATACGGCATGAGCGACGAGTTGACGTATCGATCGTTCGGCAAGCGACAAGAGGCGATATTCCTCGGTCGCGAGATCTCTGAAGAACGCGACTACAGCTTGAAGACCGAAGCGATAATTGACCGTGAGATCGATCGGCTCCTCAGAGAAGGAGTCGAGACCGCGACGCAGATCTTGACCGAGCATGAAGACCGCTTGGAAGCGATCTCCACTTTCCTCCTCGAGAACGAGACGATCGACGCAGATCAGTTCGAAGCCATCATGGAAGGTCGTGATCCACTCGCCACCCAAGGTGAAACGCGCGATTCTGGCGATGGCGGAGACGTCGCTGAAGACCTCGAACCTGTCGGTCAAACCGAAGGTTCATCCGCCGCAGATCCGTCACCGGCTGGCTGAAACCTCACTACCCAGGTCAGCTACCCGGACTTCTGTCAGAGCATCGCTGAACTGCCCGCATCCGCGAGCGTCTGCGACGGGCTTGCACTCCCATCAGCCCGATTGATGCGAGTCGTCAACCCCGACCACTTCCTCATCGACGAGCATCTGCGCCTTCTCTTCCGGGTATCCCAGCAACCCGCCAAGAACCTCGCGCGTGTGCTGCCCGACCGTCGGAGCAGAGCCGACCACCATCGGTGTGCGGCTGAACTTGATCGACTTGCCGCTCACCCACATCGTTCCCGCCACTGGGTCCGGCACCTCCATCATTATTTCGCGCTCGTGGAGCTGCGGCTCGTTCGCCGCCTGCTCGGTGGTGTTGACAGGCGCACAGGGTATGCTGTGCGCCGACAAGTCTTCAACCGCCTGCTTAGTGCTGCGCTGCTTCAGCCACTCACTTATCCCATCTTCCAAAACATCCACGTTTTCAGTACGATCGTCGCGCGTCGCGAAGAGCGGATCCTCGAGCCATTCGGGATGCTCCAACGCCTCGCACACGCGAGGCCACATGTTGTCGTTGCCTGCGGCCAGGATTACATGGCCGTCTTCAGTTTCATACATGCCGCCGAACGGCGTCCCACCACCGCCGATCGCCGTATCCGGCCGCGTCGTCTCCACACCTCCTCCCAGAAAGGCCGATATCGGTATCTCATTAGTCGTGAAACCGGTATCCGCAAGGCACACTTCGAGCGCCTGACCCTCTCCAGATATCTCGCGCTCGCGCAATGCCGCAAGCGCTCCGATGCATGCGTGCAGGGCCGTGATGCGGTCGATCAGCGGGAAATACGTCTTGATCGGAGGCAAATCGCCGTAGCCGGTTAGCGACATCAGACCGCCCATCGCCTGACCGATCGGGTCGAACCCGACCTTGTCCCGGTTAGGACCGTACTGCCCGTAAGCCGAGACATTGATCATAATTATCTTGGGATTCAGCTCTTTGAGCTTTTCGTATCCGAATCCCATAATGTCGATGGTTCCGGGGCGAAAATTCTGCAGGAAGATGTCGGATATCTTGACGAGGTCGCGCAGAACTTCCTTGCCCTTTTCAGTCCGGAGATTGATCGCGAGGCTCTTCTTGCCGCTGTTGTACTGCACCCAGTACGCGGACTGTCCCCGCACCCGCGGCCCGTTCGCACGGCTCTCATCGCCACGCACCGACTCAACCTTGATCACCTCTGCTCCCATTCGCGCAAACATCAACGCGCAGCGCGGTCCCGCCTGATATCGCCCCAGGTCCAGCACCCGTATGCCTTCAAGCGGCGTCTTCAACTTGCCGTTTCTAGATTTCATCCACTTTTGTCCTCTCGCGGTTCTGCCGTAGCCCCGTTTTTCTACTAGTCTTGCGTATCAATCCAAAGTTTCGTCATCATATTCGTCAACCGCTACGCATCCTTTCTTCCTTTGCGCTCAAGAAACTCGGCAAAACCTTCTTCTACCGGTGTCGGCCTCAACTTGCCCCTTTGCGCCGCCGCTTCGTTTTCGTACATCCAGCGCCAGCCTTCGCCCACATCTTCCACCATCAGTTCCTTGATACCCTGCACCATGCGCGGATCGTTGGCGGCGATCTGCTGTGCTATCTCCATCGCCTTCGGCATCAGCTCATCCACGCTGACGAGATGGTTCAGCATCCCGATCTGATACGCCTCTTCCGCCTCCACCACGCGCGCGCTGAAAAGCATCTCCTTGGCTTTGGGCCAGCCTATCTGCATCGGAAGGCTCCAGGTGGAATTCACTCGGCCATAAGATGCCGCGAGGAAGCGGAAGCTTGAACGCTCGCAACCCACTCGAATGTCGAAGCTAGACGCCATCACCGCACCACCGCCGTACGCAAGTCCGTTCAGGGCCCCGATCGTTGGTTTCGTGCAGGCGGCAACATGCCACGAATACTCGGCGCGGTTAGGATCCGGTAGCGGCGGATTCTCCGCATTGCGCACTTGCTCGTGGATGTCTGCACCCGCCGAAAACGCACGTTCGCCAGTTCCGGTAAATATGACTGCCTTAATGTCGGCGTCCATCTCCATGTCGCTGATAGCGTCATCAACCTCCCGGAACAACCTCCGGCTCAGCGCATTCAGCACTTTCGGGCGGTTCAAACGAATGATACCCACACCGTCATCCTTGGAAACAACAATGTCTTCGTAGTTCATGGTCAGTCCCTCAGTGCGTCGGCGCTTCAGTCGGTTCGTCAGTAGTATAGTCTGGCGCGTCGCAGAGCAGATCGCCACTTAAGCGTTGCACGATTTCTAATCGAACGCTCACATCGGGCGAGAGACCGGCCGGCCCCAGCCTCTCAGTGCCTTGACGCGCGTTGATTTTTCGTGAATTGTTAAGTTTTGCATATAATGTCGGGCTGGGAAGCAAGGCTGCGTTCATGCCGATCCCTGTCTCATTCAAAAATTGACGTTCGCTGGTCTCGGAACAAGACTTGACAATCGAAGCCATACAAAGGCGCGACGGGGCCATTCTCGTCTTGTTGCCCAAAGGGCGTATCGAAGCTCCGGACATTGGGGAGTTCGAAAAACCCATCCAGGATCGCATTAGCAACGGCGATTCGAAAATCATCATCGACTTCGGCGATGTGGAGGCCATCGACACCGCCGGAATCCACTCTCTGCTCTCAATCGCCGCTCGTTTGGTGATTAAACAAGGCAAACTCGTCATCTGCGGTCTCGGCGCTAACATCTCCACCCTCTTCAGCCTCACCGCTTGCGACCAAGTTATCGAAGTCGTCGACTCATACGACGATGCAGTTAAGAGTTTCCACTGATATCGGTTCGGATTCAACCGCACAGGACTAAAATTACGGTATGACGATCGAATACCGAGGAGATCTCTGGAGCATCGGCAGGTGGGTCTCTGGCTTCTACAACAACGCTTACTTGCTGACCTGCAACTCCACCAACAAAAGCATCATAATTGACACTCCAGACAAACCTCACGAGTTGATCGCCGCCGCGGCTGAGACCGACGTTCAAGCGATTCTGATCACCCACAACCACTGGGACCATCTCGAAGGATTCGACGTCGTAACCAGTCGCTTCGAGGTCCCCGTCGGTATTGGTGCGAACGATGCCCACGCCGTCTCCGACCGCACTGGATACCGCGACCCGATCGATGTTGCCCAAGACAATATCCTCCAAGTCGGAAACATCACTATACGCTGCATCGAAACGCCCGGCCATACTCCCGGTTCCACCTGCTACTTGCTCCCAGGCGACAACCCAGGCTCCTCCCCTCATGTCTTCGCCGGCGATACTCTGTTCCCTGGTGGACCCGGCCGCACCGCCGATCCTGACGCCTTGGACCAGATAATCGCCAGCATCAGCAGCCGATTGCACACATTGCCGGCAAACACCGTGGTGATGCCGGGGCATGGTGATTTCACCACCATCGAACAATCCACGGAAGAGTACGCCGTTTTTGCCGCCAAACCGCGTGACCCCGGACTCTTCGGCGATGTCACCTGGCAGTGACACCGTTCCGGAAACTCAACTTTCAGGCTTCTTAACCGAGAAACCTCGACTTCGATATGTCGCCATCGCTATCGGCGCAGTTCTCACTTGGATTTGCCTTGACATCTGGCTATCCCAGATATTCCGGGAATATCCCGTCGGATTCCAAAACCAAGATCCAACACTGCCGTCTTTCGTGTTCGGTTGCCTATTCGGTGCCGCGGCTATCGGCATCTCGATGTTCCTCGCAAGGCCCATCGCGACCCGCTATCTCGTGGTCTACGTGGCAGCTAGTTCTGTCGTCCTCGGCTCCGCCATCCTTTTCGCCACTCTGACCGACCGAGTTGAAACTCAGACCGCCATCAGAAGCGCCGCTGCCGCAATCGTCGGCTCAGCAGCGTTGATCGCAACCGCGGTGACTTATGCATCCTCAACTTCAAAACCTCTCCTCGAGCAACTCCGCTTATACCTGCCAGAACGACGGAAGTCCATAGCATTTGCCTTGCCTTTAGCAGCGTGGGTGGCGATTGCTCTCGGATGGCAATTTACTCCGTTCAACCCCGTCACTCATCCCAACGCGCCGGATCCCATCATTGGACTCAACAGCGCGTTCGCTGACAACGTATTCGCTACGATCATCTACGTCGCTATTCTCGTCCCGATAGTTGAGGAGCTGTTTTTCCGCGGAATGATCATCACGTTTCTGGCTAACGCCACACATGCCATCATCGCAGTGCCCATCTCTGCGTTAGTTTTCGCGCTGTTCCATATTGATCCAAACTACTTCTCAATTAACCAAGTCATATACATCTTCTGCCTTGGAACCGTTTTCGGCACTACGGCGATGATCACGAAGTCGATATGGCCCGGAGCATTGATGCACACTCTAAACAACACATTGGTGACTCTACAGTCGGTTCCTTTGACAGCCTGAGCGACGAATAACATTGTTAGATTGTGAAACGCTGAGATGTCTAACTCCATACAGCAAGCATTCATCCGAGCCGCAGACGACGGACGGACCGCGATCGTACCGTTCGTCACCGTCGGTCACCCCCAGCGCAACAGTACACCTGCCGTCGTCGAATCACTGTCCGATGCTGGTGCCGACGTCATTGAACTCGGCATACCTTTCAGCGATCCACTCGCGGAAGGCCCGGTAATCCAAAAATCGAGCTTCCAAGCGCTGCAGAACGGGATCACGCCGGAATCCTGTTTCCAAAACGCATCCCAGATCCGCAGACGCGGCATCACTACTCCGCTGATATTCATGGGCTACTACAACCCGATTTATCAGATCGGTCTCGACGAGTTCTGCTCCCGCACCAAAGATGCCGGAGTCGACGGCATCATCGCTACCGATCTACCCGCGGCCGAAGCCGGACCGCTACTCGATGCCTGCGCAAAAGCCGACATCTCCCTCATCCCGCTCCTGGCTCTCACATCCACCGAAGAGACCATCTCACAGGCCTGCAAACAAGCGTCCGGGTTCATCTACTGCATCTCGTTGCTCGGCGTAACCGGAGCCCGCGCCGCCGTATCTCATCGCGTAGAAACATTGGTCAAACGAGTCAAATCGCACACTGACCTGCCTGTTGCCGTAGGTTTCGGCATCTCAAACGCCGAACATGTCCGTGAAGTTGGAACATACGCCGACGGTGCCGCGATCGGCAGTGCCCTTATCAACCTTATGCATGACAACCCTCATGAAGACGCTCCACAGACGGCGGCTTCTTTCCTACATTCCCTGAACCCGTGAATACTCCTTCAACTACTCGTGACGGACATTAAAATCACCGCGTATCCGCCGGAAATCATTTCGAAAACATAGGAAATCATGCTTGCAGTACGCGGCGTCCGAGGCGCCACCACCGTTCCTGAAAACTCGCGTGACGACATCATGGACGCTACCGAGGAGCTACTCAACGAGATGGTAGCCGCAAACGACATCGCCTCTGAAGATATCGCCGCGGTCTACTTCACCCTCACTGCCGACCTGAACGCTGAATTCCCGGCGGTCGCAGCACGCGAACGGCTGGGTTGGCGGCTCGTGCCACTGATCAACTCCATCGAAATCGACCGACCCGGCTCGATGCGAAAATGCATCCGGGTGATGCTCTTCTTGAACACATCGAAATCACAAGAAGACATCCAACACATATACTTGAGAGATGCGGTCGTGTTGAGGGCCGACATCACTGATGCCCAGTAATCGAACAAAACAGCGCACGAACACAATTTCCATTTGTGGCATCGCCGCGCGCTTCGGTTCCCTCGACTCCAGCACATCCTTCACTTTTGCCGGCGAAAATTATCGCTGGTTCTATATCTGCCGGCGCCGCGCTTAGAAGCATTGGCACTCTGCCCGCGCGACGTCGAGACACCGCGAATTTGCGATCTGCGCGGAGCAACCAGATTACCCAAACATAGTGCCCGAAATTTCCGCGCGCCCGAACAACCAAGAACATTAGCCCAAATACAACAACCCGAAAACTCATAACCTCGCCAAAGACGGAGAACCAATGTCCTCACGAATCAAAAACCTCAATGTGGCTTCCATCAGCACTCTCGATCCGCCTTCCGAATACCTCGCCGAGATCCCGATCTCACGCGAGGTGGAAGAGCTAGTCATCAAGTCACGCCGACAAGTCGCAGACATCATCGCCGGGAAAGACGACCGTTTACTTGTCATCACCGGACCATGCTCCATACATGACGAAGCCGCCGGACGCGAATACGCCGAACGACTCGTCAAACTCGCCGACGAAGTCAGTGAAAGCGTTATGGTCGTCATGCGCGTCTACTTCGAAAAGCCCCGAACAACCGTTGGATGGAAAGGCCTGATAAACGACCCCAACCTCGATGGTTCCTGCAATATGGCTGAAGGCCTCCGACGCGCACGTCGATTCTTGATGGACGTCGGCGAGATCGGCCTCCCGACCGCCACTGAATTCCTCGACCCCTTCACGCCGCAATACATATCTGACCTTGTGTCATGGGGAGCCATCGGCGCACGCACCGCCGAGAGCCAGACGCATCGTCAGCTCGCCAGTGGCCTCTCCATGCCCATCGGATTCAAGAACGGAACCGGAGGTAGCATCCAGCTCGCAGTCGATGGCGTGATCGCTGCCAGCGCCAGCCACGCGTTTCTAGGCATCGACGACGCCGGTGCCGCAGCTGTAGTCCAGACCTCCGGCAACGACTCTTGCCACATCGTCCTGCGCGGCGGGTCCAACGGCCCCAACTACGACGCTAAGCACGTCACAATCGCTCAGAAGGTGCTTACGGACAGCGGCATATCGCCAAACCTCGTGATCGACTGCTCGCACGCCAACTGCAACAAGGACCACACTCTCCAACCGGTCGCATACCGCAACGTGATAAAACAGCGCGCGAACGGCAACCGAGGCATTGTCGGGCTGATGCTCGAAAGCCATCTCAACGCAGGAAACCAATCGCTCAACGGGCATCGCTCAACGCTGAAGTACGGCGTATCGATCACCGACCCGTGCATCGATTGGCAGACCACAGAAGTGCTCTTGCGAGAAGCTGCCGAGGTGCTATCGAAACCATCAGTTGTAGTCGCATAACGATGCCGATGCATTGCTCCATAGCATGACGACATGGGTTTGCATCAACAGATCGCCCCCATTCAAGAGCCGAGTAGCGAATCCTGCGTAACTGTAGGCACATTCGACGGTGTCCACAAAGGTCACCAAGCACTTTTGCACCGGCTCGTATCCGTAGCGCAACAGAACCACGCCCGGAGCGTGGCGCTTAGCTTCAGGCAACCGCCACGCTCCATAATCGATCCAACACACAAGACACCGCATCTTTACGATGTCGAAAAACGCGTCACGTTGATCCGAGAGCTAGGCATCGACACCGTTGGACTGATCGACTTCAACGACGAAATCCGCGTCATGTCAGCCGATGAGTTCCTGACAACCCTCCAAACATCCCTCGGCATGAAACACCTCGTCATCGGTGAAAGAGCACTGCTCGGACACGACCTCTTGAGCGTCGATCAGATCGAGTCAATCGCCAGCCGCAAAGCGTTCCAACTTCACGTCGTGCCTCCCGTCCTACAAAACGAACTCGTCGTCTCGAGTTCGCTGATCCGCTCCGCGCTGGCAAAAGGCGACGTAAAACGCGCCGCCAAAATGCTCGGACGACTCTACGAACGAGGTGGGAAAGTCACCCACGGCGCAGCTCGGGCGAGAGAAATGGGCGTGCCCACCGCAAACATGCAGTCGTCGCCCGACCTCGTCATGCCGGCAAACGGCATCTACGCTACCTGGGCGAAACTGCCCGACGGTCGGGTACTGCCCTCCGGCACCTACATCGGCAACAACCCGACATTTGCCACCGGCCAGTTCTCGTTCGAAGTCCACATCAAGGACCTTGACGAAGAACTCTACGGTCAATATGTCAGCGTCGAGTTCATCGACTTCATCCGCACCGACGACGAGTTCGACTCCGTCGAAGAGTTGGAAACTCAGATCCAAAAAGACGTGGAGCAGATCAATCGAATCTTCGATTCAATGCCCCCGCGTACATGATGACAACCAGAGCCAAATCATGACCAACCAACCATTCACAGACATCCACGAAGAGCTAACTTGGCGAGGTGCTATCTACGATGCGACACCCGGTGCTACCGAGACTTTGAAGTCCCAGAAAATCACCTGTTACAACGGATTCGACCCCACGTCCGACACCCTCCACATCGGGCACCTCTTGCCTTTGACGTGCCTAGCCCGACTCCAGCGATACGGGCACTCGCCAATCGCAATCCTCGGCGGCGGAACCGGCATGATCGGTGACCCCAGCGGACGATCCGACGAACGCAACCTGCTAACCGAAGAAGAGATAGATGCCAACGGTGCCAAGATACGCGTTCAACTCGAGCGGTTCTTGGACTTCGATGTCAAATCAAATCCAGCAAAACTGATCAACAACGCTGATTGGCTTCGACAGATCAACTACCTAGACTTCCTTCGGGACATCGGAAAAAACTTCTCCGTCAACAACATGATCCGCCGCGATTCGGTGCAGACCCGCATGAGAAAAGGCATCTCCTACACCGAGTTCTCCTACGCCCTTCTCCAAGCGTACGACTTCTTGATGCTCTACGAGAGGGAAGGGTGCAACTTCCAATCCGGCGGCACTGACCAATGGGGCAACATCCTCGACGGCGTCGACCTCATCCGTCGAAAGCACGGCTCTGACAAGAACGGGCTTCCGCGCGCTCACGGAATCGTATTCCCACTGATAACCGATTCCAAAGGCGACAAACTCGGGAAATCCATCGGTGGAGCACCTGCACTCGACCCCGAAAAGTTCTCGCCATACCGCCTCTACCAGTTCTTCTTCAACACCGACGACGCAGATATTATCCGCTACATCAAGCTCTTCACATGGCTCGGTCCCGAAGAAATCGAACCGCTCGAAGAAGCCGTCCGAGAACGCCCGGGCAAACACGAAGCCCAACAAATCCTCGCTGAGCAAGTTACCAAGATCGTCCACGGAGAATCCGGCCTGGAACAAGCCAGACGTGTCACCCGCGCCTTCTTCCGAGGCGAATTCGATACGTTATCTGCTAGCGAGCTCAACGACATCTTTGAGGGATCTGCCTCGATCCAGGTCGAGAAATGCGACATCGACAACCGCGCGCTCTCCTTCGAAGAGCTAGCCGTCGCGACATCCCTCGCCCAGTCATTCGGCGATGCTCGCCGCACTGTCCAGCAAGGCGGCATGTACCTCAATTCAGATCGCGTCGACGACCCCGCGCGCGAAATCACCCCCGAAGACCTCCTCCACGGCAACATCATCGTCCTCCGCCGTGGTCGTCGCGAACACCGCTTAGTTCGCGTTCTCTGAAACCACCCAATCTAAAATTGGACCTAGATACCCCCCAAACTCAATCCAAGCAGAAATGACCCGCAACTCCGAACCAAATCTCCGCATTCCCGGTCCCGTGCCTCTACCTGATTACGTCTTGCAGATCTCTGCAAAGCAGATGATCAACCATCGCGGGCCGGAATATGCAGACATGCTAGGACGCATGAGCGACAACCTTCGTACTGTGCTTATGACCAAGAACGATGTCTACTTCATAACGTCGTCCGGGACTGGTGCTATGGAGGCAGCGGTATTCAACACGATTTCTCCCGGCGACAAGGTTCTCGCCATCATCATCGGCTTTTTCGGCATCCGATTCGCCGAGATCGCCGAGGCCGTCGGGGCTGATGTGACCAAACTCGAATTTCCACTCGGACAAGCCGCCGACATTGACGTGCTCCGTGACGCTCTCCGTGCCGAGCCCGACTATAAAGCCGTTATCCTCACCCATAACGAATCTTCCAGTGCCGTTTCAAACCCGCTCGAAGAAATCTGCAAAACTGTCCACAATGAATCAGACGCGCTGATCCTTGTCGACGCCGTATCCTCAGCCGGCGGTATGCCTATCGCTGTCGATGCATGGGGCATCGACGCATTGGCTACTGCGTCGCAAAAATCTTGGGTCGCCCCGCCTGGTATTGCCATGATCGCCTTCAGCCAGAAGGCTTGGCAAGCTTACGAAACCTGCACTACCCCTCGCTACTACTACGACATCCAGCAGTATGAGGACTTCCTGCAAATCGGGCAACCACCGTTTACGCCATGCGAATCCGCCATGTTCGCCCTTGAGGTCGGCCTCCAATCGATGGTTGATGAAGGCATCGAAAACGTCTTCAACAGACATCACGAAATCGCTGAGTATACTCGAAACGGTGCCGAGAAGCTTGGACTCGAAATCCTCCCCGAACGCAGATACGCGTCCGACACACTGACAGC
>JAAXHR010000451.1 GCA_012270805.1 Dehalococcoidia bacterium | reverse complement strand
TTTTCACCGGCGCATACCGGGGTTCGGACGGCATCACAGATACGTCGGAGTCCAAGGAAGTCCCAGCGACGTGCGGGTTCTTCGATCCACATGAGGTCGAACTGCTCTTCCATCTCGCGGACTTTACGGATGGCTTGTTTGGGCGACCAGTATTCGTTGGCATCGACCATCAGGCCGGGTTCGTCGGTGTTGATGCTGAGGGCATCGTTCATTAGACCGATGCGTCGGAGGTCGGAGTCTTGATCGAGACCGACCTTGAGCTTGCCGTCGGTGAAGCCGTATTTTTCGGCCATCGAGCGGTAGAAGTCGAAGATCTCTTGGTCGGAAAGCGGCATGTCGAGACCACTGGCATATGCGTTGATGGGTTGCCGCACGCCGCCGAGAGTTTTCCAGAGAGGTTCGTCGTTGGCTTTGGCCTTGAGATCCCAGAGCGCGATGTCAAGGGCGGAGATGGCATCGTTTGCAATGCCGTCATGACCGCCTTTGAAGTGCTTGTTGACCATGCGTTGCCAGAGTCCGGTGACATGCCTGGGGTCTTGTCCGATGAGGACGCCTTCGACGAGGGATTCGATGATTGGAAGGGCTGCTCCGCCGCCGGTGGTTACACCGGTGAGTTCGGTGTCGGTGTGGAGCTCGACAACGCATCCGCTGCCGCGGGCACGACCCATGGGAGAGTTGGCGTCGCCCATGCGGCGGGACATGGTGAATTGGTAGAGCGTGGAGGATACGCCGGTGATCTTCATCTCAACCTCTCGGCAGCGGGTCGATTTGTGGGTAGGCAGGTTATGCCTGCAGTAGTTTCATAAGCATCGATTCTTGCATATTTTTGGGAAACAGTGCCAACCGCGAAGACGAAAGGCACGTATGAAACGGCAAGACGAACTCGAGTTTTAAGGTCAGGTTCGTCCATCCTAAATAGAATCAGAACGTAACTTAACCGGATCCGAAAGTTCAGGGCGGTCGGCCTGAAAACTGATGTTTAGCACACATCGAATACCCGCGCGCGTGGCGTCGTTTGTGATCGTCATTGTGTTGTTTGGGGCGACGTTTGGAGTTGGCCGTATCGCGGAGGCCCAGGAGGATCGCTCGATATCAGACGGGTTTACACTCTTGGCGTTCGACGTGACGCTGGGTCAGATCGAAGATATCGAGGCGGCGCAGCTGGCGGCGAAGATGGTTCTATCCAATGCGGAGAGCGGATTGCTCTTCGTCGGGAGGTATTCGGATATTGCTAAGGAGCCGCAGGGCTTCAATACTGCGGACGAGGCGAAGATGGCGGTGGACAGGATCACTGAAGAGTTGGAATCGAATGTCGGCGGAGAGCCGGTGGCAGCGAATTTGTCCGAGATGCTTGAGCACTATGCATCGTTTCTCGAGCAGCTTGGGAGCGTAACAGGTGGTCGGATGGTTGTGCTTTCGGCGGGCCGGTTCACGTATCACGAATCGGCTGGTGTCGGGGGTTTGGCGGATGTTGCGTCTGAGATCGCGTCGCATCGGGTTATGGTTGACACGGTCTCATTGGCGACGACGTCGGGGGCTGATCGCGAGGTGTTGGCGACGATAAGTGGTGCGGGTGGTGGCATAGCGTACGACTTAGGATTTTTTGAAGGGGTGATCGAGTTTATCGACGATCAGCTCAACGTGGTGTTGCACGCGTCGTTACGAGTTGAAGAGGCGGCGCCTGAAGGTGAGACGATCATTGTTGATGTTCCGCCACATTCATCGTATCTGGTGGCGGGGTTCGCGTTCGAGGATGAGGCGACCAACAACGTGATTGTGCAGTCGAATGGTCAGGAGATCAGTGATTCTGTGGGTTCGGTGAGTGTCATCTCAATTTCGGAGATGAAGTTCTTCACGGTGCGTTACCCTCAGCCGGGATTATGGACGTTGCGAAGTTCGGGTGGATCGGGGCCGTTGACGATCTACAGCGACGTAGTCAATGAAATCCGCGTGGAGATGCCAACGGTGGCGCCATTCCCAACTGGTCTGCCGATCGTGATGACCGCGAACGCCCGTATCGGAGATATGCCGCTAATCGATTCTTCGGCGATGATCAGGGCTGTTGTGACGGGACCGGATGGTGGTCAAGCGACGTATGAGTTGCATGATCGCGGCGAGGGCGGAGATGCATATTCGGAAGATGGGACGTTTTCAGCAACGGTACCGGCGCAGGAGTTGGTCGGTTTAAACGAAGTTCAGTTGAGTATGCAATGGCCGAACATATCGGCATCGATCGATGGCGCGGGTATTTTCGTGGTTGAGCCTTTTCCCACGATTGAGATTTCAGTGAGGGCTTCGGATGATCCAGTTGAGGAAGGTGCTAGGACACAGCTTGCCACGGTGGATCTGAAGTTGGGTGAGCACCCCTTCTTGGCGGAGCAGGACGGTATCAACGTCTCGGTGGTCAACACTGACGATGGTAGTGAGGTGCCGATAGAGCTTGAACCCACCGAAGTTGTGGATGGCAAGGTTTATCAGTTGCGGGTCTTCGGCGCGTTAACGATGCCCGCGGAGTACATGTTCAACGCGACGATGCGGGGCAGGCACCTCGAGCGCGAGTTTAAGGCGATGGCGGTTGAGCAGTCGAGGAGTATCGAGATTGCGGTCTCGGATTCGATTTTGATCTACTCGGCTATCGGTGTTGGAGCATTCATCGTTTTCCTGTTCCTGCTGCTGCTCGTGAGATCGTCGATGCAGGTGAGGCCACACGGGTATCTGTATCGTGTGGATGGTCAGGGTCAACGGGAATTAGTAGCCGATTTCGGGGCCTATCGACGCTCGCCGTGGGACGCATTGATGAACAAGCCGATCGTGCCTGCCGCGGCGTTGCCAGGGGTTCCGTTGCTGGGAGGCAGGTTTGTGTTCTCGCCCCGGGGTCTGGCGTTCCGGTACCGTCCGGAGTCGGACGGACTACTAAGGATGACGGTGCGCGGCGAAGCGTTGCAGGCCGGTTATACCGATATCGCGGGTGGAGAAGAGTTCAACATTGAGTCAGACAGCTTCGTGTTCGACCCAGCGGCGATCGTCGGTGAAGTCGTCATGTCAGAGCGACTTCAATCGCCGGAACGGACGCGGAACGCGGAGCTGGACAACTTTGCGTTGGATCCGATGACCTGGGACGCTCCTTCCAGTGCGCGTCCGACGCGGCGTCATTATTGAGGGGTCGTAGGGACGTTCAAGCTGCCATCAGTGATGTCATTCTGAACGGAGTGAAGAATCTGAGGCGGCATGGCCGGGAAGATTCCTCGCTGCGCTCGGAATAACGTTTAGGCGCGTGCCGGGCTGTCGCACGTCTGTTCGGTGATGTTGTTGGTGATGGTTCCTACTTCTTGTGGACTTCGACAGATTCCATTACGTCGCCTTGCTCGATGGATAGGACTACGTCCATGCCGCTGGTGACTTTTCCGAAGACGGCGTGGCATGATGTGCCGCGGACTTCGCAGGGTTTGAGCTGGCCGTCAACGTAGGGGTCGAGGTGAGGTGTTTCGGCGTGGGTGATGAAGAACTGCGAGGTGTTGGTGTTAAAGCCGCGGTTGGCCATCGAGAGGATGCCGGGGGAGTCGTGCTTCATGTCGGGATGGAAGACGTCGTCGAATTCGTCGACCTGCTTTCCATCGGCGTTGGTGCCACCCTGAATGACGAAGCCGGGGATGACGCGATGCCACTGGGAGTTGGTGTAAAAGCCGTCGTTTGCGAGGTTGACGAAGTTTTCGACGTATACGCTGGCGATGTCGTTGTAGAGATCGGCCTCAATGTCGCCTTTGTTGGTCTTGATAGTGACGGAGTACGAGACGTTAGGGTCGTATGATGCACCGCCTCCGCCGTCGTCGCCGCACGCGGTGAAAAGTGCGACCGAGGTAGCGCTTGCGATCAATGCCGTGGCCTTCAATATGTTCGTCATGCGTAACGTGTCCTCCGTCAACTCGCACTGCGGTTTGGAAAGTAGGTAATCGACCGCAGATCCTTGTTTTGTTTCTCGGTAATCGAGTATATCCGCGAGATTGTTGGGCATGAACCCCCTGCGTTTCGCGGCGCTCGCCGCATACCCCTTTTCCTCACGCAAAAAGGGGAGGAGTTTATTACGCGCACAAACTATAATCCGCGTTATGAGTCGATCGTCGAGTCCAATGACCTCAGCAGCAGATTTACGCTTGCCGCCCGGGTTGACGCGGGAACGCTTGCTCGATGCTTATAAGACGATGTGCTTGAGTCGGGCGTTGGACATCCGTATCTGGACGCTGAATCGGCAAGGAAAGGCGGCGATCGCAGCGTCTGCGCAGGGACATGAGGCGGCGCAGATTGCGACGGTGATGGCGACCGATCCAGCGCGCGACCGGTATCTGATCTACTACCGTCAACTGACGGCGATGCTGATGTTGGGAACAACGCCGACGGAGATGCTGACGCAGTTCTTGGCTCGGGATGGGGAGATTCTGAGTGCGGCGCGGCAGTTCCCGTTGCATGGCGCGCATCCGCGGGTGGATCTGTTCTCGTTTTCCAATGTGGTTGGGACGCAGTTGCCGCAGGCGGTCGGGGTGGCGCTCGCGGACAAGATGAAGGGACGCGACGCGGTCACGATTTCGTTCTTCGGGGATGGCGCGGCGAGTCAGGGCGATTGCCATGAGGCGATGAATTTTGCCGGGATTCATAAGGTTCCGGTGGTGTTTCTGTGCGAGAACAACCGCTATGCGATCTCAGTGCCGTTGGAGCAGCAGATGCCAGTGGAGTCGATAGCGTCAAGGGCTTTCGCGTATGGAATACCGGGGGTCGAGGTTGATGGAACGGACATCGTTGCATCTTACGAAGCGGTGAAGGAGGCTGTGGACCGCGCTCGATCTGGAGGTGGCGCGAGCTTGGTGGAGCTTAGGGTCGAGCGGTTGTTGCCTCACACGACGGACGATGACCACACTCGGTATCGCGCGGAAGAGGATATTGAGCGGATGCGCGATATGGATCCGTTGCCAATCACTGAGCAGATGTTGCGGCGCCACGGGATATTGGACGATGCTACAGATGCCGAGTTCAAGGAGGCAGCGCGACGGGCGGTGGATGACGCGACTGACGAGGCTGAGGCGCTGCCTTTCCCGGCGGTTGGAGATATGTATTCGGGAGTTTTGGAATCGGGTGTAGGCGGGAACTCTCATGCCTGAGATGACGCTGATAGAGGCGGTGCGGGAGACGTTACGGTCGGAGATGCGCCGCGACTCGGACATCTTCATGATGGGTGAAGACATCGGACCTCGTGGCGGAGTGTTTCTGGCTACGGAGGGATTCGTCGAGGAGTTCGGCGAGGACCGGGTGATGAACACACCGTTGGCGGAGTCGTCGATCATCGGTATCGCGCTTGGCGCGGCGGTCAATGGTATGCGACCAGTGGCGGAGATACAGTTCGCTGATTTTGTGTGGCCGGCGATCAATCAATTGGTCGGCGAAGCGGCACGGGTGAGGTACGGGACAAATGGCGGGAAGACTGCGCCGATGACGGTGCGGGTACCGTATGGCGGTGGGGTGCGTGGCGGGCTGTACCACTCGCAGAGCATCGAGGTGTTATTTGCGCACACGCCGGGTTTGCAGGTCATCGCGCCGGCTACTCCGTATGATGCGCGCGGGTTGCTGAGATCGGCGATTCGATCGAATGATCCGACAGTGTTCTTGGAGCACAAACGGACTTATCGGTTGGTTCGCGGAGAAACGCCTGACGAGGATTACACGGAGCCTATCGGCAAGGCAGATATCAAGCGGGCCGGGAACGATGTGACGCTTATCACGTATGGCCTGATGCTGCACCACTCGTTGCAGGCGGCGGAGGTGGTGTCGCAATCGGACGGCATCGAAACGGAGGTCGTCGATCTGCGGACTCTGCGTCCGATAGATGGAGAGACGATACTGGATTCGGTGTCGCGGACGGGTCGTGCGATGATCGTGCAAGAGGACACGGGTGCGGTAAGCGTCTCGTCGGAGGTTTCGGCAATTATTGCGGCGGAGGGTTTCTTCGATCTTGATGCGCCGGTGGTGCGTGTGACGCCGCCAGAGATTCCTCCGATGCCGTTCAGTCCGTTGCAGGAGGCGGAGTTCATGCCTTCGCCGGAGAAGATCGCGGCGGGGATTCGGCAGTTGGCTGAAATTTAGCAGATGGCTAAGTTGACGATAGATATGCCGCATGTCGGCGAGTCGGTTACGGAGGCGGTCATCGGCAAGTGGCTGGTGTCGCCGGGGGATACGATACGTCGCTACGATCCTCTCGTCGAGGTCGTCACAGACAAGGTCAACATGGAGGTTCCGGCACCGCGTGACGGGACGATAGTCGGGTTGCTGGTGAGCGAAGGCGACACGGTCCAGATGGGTGCCGCGATCGCGGAGATGGAGGTTGAGGGCGCAGGACCCGCGCCTGAACCGTCCGCAGCTCCAGCATCGGAGGGACCTTCAGTGCAGGCGGCGAGTCGCGTGGGTTCGATGGTTGTGGGAGCGAATGTGGGACCGACTGGAGGCGAGTTTACAGACACTAGTTTGCAGGTCGAGCCGTCGGTGTCTGAAGCGGAGGGAACGACTGCGTCGTCAGTCAAGAGACGGCGTGGTCAACGAGGGCGATCCGATACCGGGACCCGGATATCGCCGGTGGTGCGGCGACTGGCTGACCGGCACGGGATCGATGTGAGCCAGTTGACGGGAAGCGGCACGGGCGGTCGGGTCACTAAGCGGGATGTAGAGGCGTATCTGGAAGCCATGGAGGCTGGCGCGGTGCCGATGGCGGAGCGAGCGGACGAGGTTGTCGAGCCGTCGCCGATTCGTCGGATGATCGCGGAGAACATGTCGCGTAGTTTCCGTGAGATACCACATGCGTGGGGTGTGATCGAGGTCGATGTTTCGGGGATAGTAGAGTATCGGACTGCGAACTTGGAGCGTGTGCAGCGGAGCACGGGTCAGCGGCTTACGTATCTGCCGATCGTGTTGCATCACGTGGCGCGGGCGCTGAACACGCATCGATTGTTGAATTCGAGTTGGGTCGATGGGAAGGTTATGTTGAAGGGCGCGGTGAATGTCGGAGTCGCGGTTGCGTCGGAGCAAGGGCTTGTCGTCCCGGTGGTACGCGGAGCGGATGGGCTGTCGCTTAACGAGACGGTTTCGGAGGTGGCGCGGATAGTGGAGGGTGCGCGAGCTGGGAAGTTGCAGTTGGAGGATGTTCGGGGTGGGACGTTTACGTTGAACAATACGGGTGCGCTTGGTTCGGTGCTGGGTGGCGCGATCATCAACTACCCGCAGGCGGCGATATTGACCACCGAGTCGATTGTGAAGCGTCCAGTTGTGGTTCCAACGCCTGAGGGTGGTGACGCGATTGCGGTCCGTTCGATGATGAATATGTGCTTGTCATTCGACCACCGGATCATCGACGGTGCGGAGGCGTTGGCATTTATGAACGATGTCAAGGGGCGATTGGAATCGATGTCGCAGGGCTACGAGTCTCGATGAGTTTGGTTCGTTCTCCCATGCGCGCGTCGTGGTTGGGTCGAGTGCCGTATCGGCCTACGTACGAGTTGCAACGGAAGTTGATGGAGCAGCGGAAGACGGATGAGATTCCGGACACATTGTTGCTGTTAGAGCACGGCCACGTCTTCACGCTGGGGCGTAGGGCAGACGATACGCATTTGGTAACGAGCGGGGAGTTGATCGAGGCGGGTCGCGCAGAAGTGGTTGAGACGGATCGAGGCGGCGAGGCTACGTATCACGGCCCGGGTCAGTTGGTTGCGTATCCGATCATTAGCATCCGTGAATTGAAGCTTGGACCTGTGGCTTACGTGCGGCTGCTGGAAGAGACGATTATTCAGCTGATTGCAGAGTATGGAATTCGCGGGCATCGAGTCGTCGGCAAGACGGGAGTTTGGGTTGGCGGGGAGCCTGGAAGGAAACCGATTGATGGTGCGAATCCGACGGGGCGTAAGATCGCGGCTATCGGGGTGCGGATCAGCGGCGGTGTCGCGATGCACGGAATGGCGTTGAATGTGAGCACCGACCTCGGTTACTACTCGCACATCGTTCCCTGCGGGATGCCGGGTCTGGATATGACCTCGATATCTCAAGAAACCGGGAGACTGGTCGATACGGAAGCGGTTGCGCGGTTTTGGGCGGAGTTGTTCGCGGATATCCTGTTCTTTGAAATCGACTGGATATCGGCATCATCTTTGACGGATATTCAATCCGTGCAGGTACCAGTTTCCGTATAGCAAACCATGAAATTCGCAACTCTGAAAGCTCGTGGATTAACGGCTATGGGTGCAATGTTGACGGTTGCGCTGGCTTCTTTCGCATGTGCTGAGGAAGAGTTGCCAACTGCGACTCCGGTACCGTTGCCACCTATCGTAGTAGAGATCGGGATGACTGCGAGCACCGTGATGGCGCCGGTGAATATCGATTTCGAGGCTGAAAACTTCACTGACGGGGCCTCGTATTTCTGGGATTTCGGCGATGGCAACACGTCGGCGGGAACCGTTGCCAGGCACACGTATCTTGATGCCGGGACGTTCGCAGTGAAGTTGACGGCATCCCGGGGCGATCAGACGGAGACATCGGAGTCGACGATCACGGTCCAGCCTGGCGATGCTGGCTGGTTGATTTTGAATGCCGAGGAGTTGACGCTTGCGGGCGCAGAGACGTTCCAGTTCGAGGTTGAGGCGTTTGACCACCTTGGGAACCGCGTTGCAGAGCCGGATCTGGTATGGCACGCAGACCCGGCGACCGGGAGTATCGATCCAGATGGGCTGTACACGGCCGGGACGGATATCGGATCGGCGGCAGAAGGCGTGAGGGTGGATTTCACGCGTGGGAATTTCACTGCCAACTATGTAGTGCCGGTTTCGGTCGTACATGGCCCGGCGACGACGTTGGCGGTTACGCCTGAGGTGGTGGATACGCGAGTTAAGTGGGAAGTGGATATGCACGCCGAGGTGCTGGATCACGTCGGACACATTCTTGAGGATGCTGAGATCACGTGGGAGGTTTTGCGCCCCGGTGACGAGATCGACCAGACGGGGCACTACACGCCGAACGAGACGATATCAGTGGAGAATGCTTCGTTGATATTGGTGACGGGCAAGTCTGGCGATGTGACGTTGGAGCGGATCATCAAGGGGACTGTGAGTCCGGGGATTTTGGATCGTGTCGAGGCCGAGGGATCGTTACTGGAATTGAAGCCGGGTGATGAAGTGCAGTTGGCGGCAACCGGTTTCGACCGGTTCGGTCACGAGTTGGAGTTGGAAGAGGTCAGGTGGGAGATTGACGACTCGGAGATCGGGAGCTTTAGCGAGGACGGCGTGTTCACCGCGGGGTCGAAGTCAGGGGCGTTCCCAGAGAACACAGTAAGAGTGCGCGGCATCAAGGATGGAGTGCAGACCTTTGCGGATGTTCCACTGTCGATACTTCCATCGAACGCAGTGGCGATCGAGTTTGAAAACGAGTTCGATTCGGTTCCTGCCGGGTCGAGCTCGCCAGTTCCGTTAAGAGTGTTGGACGAGAACGGCAACGCGATTGACGACGTGGATGTGTACCTGGAGGTGACTTCGGGAGGGGCGTTGAATCAGAATTTTGCGTTTAAAGCGGGTTTCGAACCGGGCGTATACGACGATGCTGTAGTTGCCAGGGTGCTCGCGGACGACGCGGGTAACGCGGACCAGATCGAGGCGGCGATGGACATCGAGGTGCGGCAGCGCAGTTCGGATTTTCTCGCAATCGATATAGTCGGTCCACACGGCGGAGTGGTATATTTGATCAATTTGGTTACCGGTGATCTGGTGCCGTTGTCAGCGGAGATCGAAGCGAATGAGTTTGAAGAGCAGACACCATCGTGGTGGCCCGATGGTTCGCGCGTCGCTTATGCCAGCGATGCGAATGGCAGTCTGGACATCTTCGACATCGACCCGTTCACCGGCGATGTGCGCCTGTTGGTGACAAGCGAGACCGATTTAGTGATGCCGGCGATTTCGCCTGAAGGTACGCAAATAGCTTTTGCCGAGTTGTTGGAAGAGCAATCGCACGTCTACGTCGGCGATTTGCATCTAGACGAAGATGGCGATGTCGTCGGCGCCATCACGCTGGACGATGCTCAGAAGCTCTCTACCGAGGATGGGCTCAAGCACTTATTTCCTTATTGGTCTCCGGACGGAGAGATGATTATGTATACATCGACTCCGGGGGATGGTCGCTTTCGGATGACGATAAGTAGCGTGGGTGAGATTGACGGCGTAACTTGGGGCGAGACGCTGATGGAGGCGCATGACGTGAGCGGCTTGACGTGGCATCCGGACGGTGAGCGCATTCTGGTTGCGACGCGTGAGTATGTGGACGACGAACGGCGAGACGCGTTGGTACTGGGCAACCTCTTTACCGGTGAGATTGAGGAGATCGATGTCGGCGGATTGCAGATTGGAATTGCGTCGATATCGCCGGATGGATCGGAGATCTCTTTCGTGGAAGAAGATGAAGGGGCGATGTGGCTGATGGATATCGACGGCACAGGCCGGCGGCAGGCGCTTGGAGGGCAGTTCCAAACGACGGTTACGGCTTGGCGGCCACAGCCTTTAGAGTTGCCGACGCCAGTTGATCGTGTGCTGGGCACGCCGGGCATGGTTGTTCCCGATGGCGACATCGTAATGGAACGACTTGAAGCATCGAGCGATGGAGACATCGGTCCGTACCAAGTGTTAATCGAGACGGACCGCGGCGATGTAACGATCGATCTTTACAACCACCTGGCCCCGGTGACCGTTGATAATTTCTTGAATCTGGTGAAGGCCGGGTACTACGATGGTTTGGCGTTTCACACGGTCGAGCCAGGTTCTGCAGTGTTTAGCGGGTCTAAAATCGATGCGTTCGGCGGCACGGCTGGCTATTACATACCGTCGGAGTATCATCCGAATGCTAGCCACGATGTTGCGGGCACGATATCGATGGTCTCGAAGGTCGTAGACGGCGGTTCGAGCGAGTTCGTGATCACGCTTGAGCCGAAGACGGAATGGGATGCCTATGCAGATGGGGAGCAGAAAGACTGCAAGGCTTTTGACGAGGTCTGCTACGCCGTGTTCGGGCGAGTGATCGAAGGTTTGGACGTGTTGATGGGTTTCGAGCAGATCGATCGGTTGTCGCAGTCGGCTGAACCACATCGAATATTGAAGGTGACGGTTCTGGACGGGACTGCGGGATGAAATATCAATCAGCAATCACGCATCTCGAGTGCACGCTAACGGGTGAGCATTTTGACGCATCGCATCCGCACCGGACCAACCCGGCAAATGGTAAGCCGCTCTTCGCTCGTTACGACTTGGAGAAGGCGAAGGCTACTCTGACCAAAGATTCGTTGGCGGATCGACCTACCAACATGTGGCGCTATCGGGAGGTGATGCCGGTTATTGACGATGCAAACATTATCACGTTGGGCGAGGGTGGAACGCCCTTGATCAAGGCTGATCGACTCGCACAAGCGACCGGCATGGAATCTGTCTTCATCAAGGACGAAGGCGTCAACCCGACGGGGTCGTTCAAAGCAAGGGGGCTGGGTGCGGCGGTATCGAAGGCGAAAGAGTTGGGCCAGATGCGATTGACGATGCCGTCTGCGGGCAACGCCGCTGGTGCGATGTCGGCGTATGCGGCTGTAGGTGGGATGGAGGCGCATGTCTTCATGCCCAAGGACGCTCCGATCGCGAACAAGGTTGAGTGTGAGGCGTACGGTGCGAAATTGACCTTAGTCGATGGATTTATCACGGATGCCGGACAGATGTCGCAACGGGCCGCTGAAGAGTTGGGACTGTTCGATGTTTCGACGTTACGGGAGCCGTATCGCGCCGAAGGCAAGAAGACGATGGGTTACGAGATCGTGGAGCAGCTGGGCTTCGAGGTGCCGGACGTGATCGTTTATCCGACTGGCGGCGGCACCGGGATCGTGGGTATCTGGAAGGCGTTGGACGAGATAGAACAGCTTGGGTGGATCGGATCAGAGCGCCCTCGGATGGTGTGTGTGCAGGCAGAGGGATGTGCGCCGTTGGTCGCGGCTTACGACAAGGGTGAGGAGTTCGCGGAGCCGTTTCCAGATCCTCGCACTTTGGCTGCTGGTATGCGCGTTCCGGCGGCGATTGGTGATTTTCTGGTGATCCGCGCGGTCCGGGAGAGCAGAGGCACGGCGGTTACGGTGTCGGACGAGGAGATGGTTGATGGGATGGTTGAGATGGCTAGGACGGAGGGGGTGTTTGCTGCACCGGAAGGCGGTGCAACACTGGCGGCGATGCGGAAGTTGATTGTCGAGGGTTCGATTTCTAAGGACGAGCGAGTGGTGTTGCTGGTCACTGGGAACGCGCACAAGTATTTGGACATGTTGCCGTCGGGGATGTTCTGAACGGATATAGGCAGGACTTTAGGCCGTTGGCTGCAAGTCCTTTCGGGATGCTGAGTGCAGTTCAGGCAAGTAGTATGATGATCTCATTGCTGATCGAAGGTAAGCGGTGATGGCAGACTATACAGACATAATCACGGTTGAGCCGGGTAAGCGTGGCGGAAAACCGTGTATACGTGGTCTGCGGATAACTGTCTACGATGTTTTGGAGTATTTGGCATCGGGGATGTCCGAAGAAGAGATATTGTCTGATTTTCCCGATCTTGAGTTGGCAGACATTCGGGCCTGCTTGTCGTTCGCGGCTGATCGCGAGAGGCGATTGGTGTCTTTGCCGGTCGAATGAGGCTTCTGTTTGATCAAAACCTCTCGCCAAGGCTTAAGTGGGCTTTGAATGATATCTGTCCGGAAACTCTTCATGTGAGAGACGTAGGACTTGAATCTGCGGGCGATGTCGAGATTTGGTCATATGCCAGAGAGCACGGGTTCGTCATCGTATCTAAAGATTCTGACTTTAGACAATTTAGTTTCACGTTCGGGCATCCGCCGAAAGTTGCTTGGATACGAAGAGGAAACTGCTCAACATCGGAGATCGAATCGATACTCCGTGACCGCTATGATGAAATCCTCGCGTTTTACAACGACGAATATGGAGCTTTTCTTGCGCTGAGTTGATTTTGCCAATGCTTGGCGGGTAGATTCCTCGCTTCGCTCGGAATGACTAGTCTGACCAGTTATAATCAATGCATGGTTGCCACTTACTCAACATATGATGCGAAAGCTAAATTCTCTGAGGTGATCCGGCGTGTGCGAGACGGTGAGACTGTGATCGTTTCATACCACGGTGATCCGGTTGCCGAGATCAAACCGATTGAGCGGCCGAAAACTTCCCAGGAAGAGCGCAATGCCGAGCTCGAGCGTCGCGGTGTGCTGATTCGAGCGCGCAGGCCCAGAGAGCCGTTTAAGCCTTCGGCGCACCGCCCGGGTGCTCTGAAGCGTTTCCTTGAAGAGCGGCACCGTTGAGTTTCGCATACGTCGATAGTTCAGTTTTGGCCGCGATCGTATTTAGAGAGAGCGGAAGTGAATCGTTGAACGATTGGCTTGATGGTTTTGAAGACTTGATGTGTTCCGATTTGGTTGAGGCGGAAGTACGGTCGGCTTGTTACCGAGAAAATACGGACCTCGCGGCGGGCTTCTTCTCAAACATCAACTGGATTTTGCCCAACCGGCCGTTATCTGCTGAAATCGCGAGAGTCTTGGCGACGGGATATTTGACTGGAGCTGACCTTTGGCACGTAGCGACGGCGCTCTACTACGCCGCCGATCCTGGCGACGTTGGATTTTTGACGCTTGACATCCGACAGCGGAACGTGGCCGAGACTTTAGGTTTTCGCGTCGTCTGAGCCTGTAATCGAGTCGCCCTAAACCCGAGATGGGAGAATCAGCCGCCTGAGATCGGATCAGATCCAAATCGGACAGGCATATTCAGCGGCTAAACGTTACCCTCCCAGCCGATGACGTGGCTGCTGACGCCGTCGGGGAAGCGTTGGTGATATTCGTCGACCAACATGCCGAGGACTACGGAGTCGTGTCGGGCGCCGTGGTGAGGGCGGCTGCTCCGAAGGGTACCTTCATGGACGAAGCCGATGTTTTCGAACATGGCGCGTGCGCTGGTGTTGTACGTGGGTACATCGACCCATCCGCGGTATAAGCCTAGGTGGTCGAAGATGTGTTCGAGCATGGCGAGGGTTGCGGCGGTGCCGTAGCCCAGGTGCCACTTGGTCTTGTCGCCGATGAGAATGGATATCTGGGCATCGCCGAGGGGTTCGTCGATGGAAAGTTGACCTTCGCCGATGTGCTCACTTTCTTCGGAGTAGATGGAGAAGATATCGCGGTGTGGTTCGTGATGCGGGTCGTGGAAGACCTCGTCCCATTGTTCCTGGGTGGCGTTCAGCATCTCCTCAGGTTCGTAACCGAGGTGTGCGGCGTCGCCGTAGGTGTAGCGTCCGAACCAGCTGTCGGAGACCTCATCATCTTTGAGCCAGTCGGCGATTCTCTGCACGTCATTTCTTACGACTGGTCGAAGTTCACATCTTGATGGCATATCTAGCGTCCCCCTGAGTTGAAGATCAATAGTTATGTAATGACGGAAGCGATCTTCCATCGAGAGTGCATGGGTAAATTATCGCATGGGTAGCGTTAATTCTTTGAAACAGCCTTCCTTACTGTATGGATGTTCTGTCCCGCAAACGGCTGGCTTTCACCGGAATGACGGGCTGTTGGCGCGTTTAATTGGTCGTCGGCCGGTATTTTTGAATCAGGATGCGCGGGATTGGGAATGATTTGAAGGAAGGGATGGTGGTTTGACTGGTGTGGCCCCTCCCCCTCTCCGGGCATACCCCGCTCGCGTCGCTTTCGCTGGGCGAAAGGGGCTGGCCTCCAGAGGGGTTGCGCTAGGAATAACGTTGGGATTTGGCTCGGAGTGATGGGATGCGTGTTTTTGCGGAATTTTCTTGCCATTGATAGAGTTTGATGTTGTGACCTACGAAACGTCGTGGGCACGAAAGTTATCAAAGGAGATATTGAATATGTCGGACCACTGGAAGATGGAAGCAGACATCGAGTACTGTGTGCCTTGCGGATACGCCAACCTGGCTGCCTATATGGCCGCGGAGCTGTTCCAGGCCGCTGGGCCTGCGCTGGCTATCAGCTTGACCCCTGGTCACTCCGGCGCCTTCAAGGTGACTGTTGACGGTGAGGTGCTCTGGGACAAGCAGGTCCAAGGCAAGTCGCCTCACATCATGGAGGTCAAGGAACTCAAGGCAAAAGTCGCGAACATGATTCAGTCTGGCGCGATGATCCAGATGAACTGAGGTTTTGGGTTTTCCCTTGATGCCCGCTCCGTCCCTTGCGCGCAGCGAAGGGAATACAGGGGATGCCTTTCTGCCCCTTCGTTGGGCGAAAGGGGCAGGATGGTACGTCCTTTTTAGTTGGACGAAAGGCGCGCGGTACTAAAGTAAAGGTTGGAAATGGTTAGAGCAGCGGTTTTGTATGCGGCCAACGAGCCGATGCCGATCAAGGATTTGGAGCAGCTGCCGCCTCGTAACGGCGAGGTGCGGGTGAAGATCGGCGCGGCAGGTATCTGCGCGTCGGATCATCATGTAATGAAGGGGCAGACGAATTTCCCGATGCCGATCGTGTTGGGACACGAGGGGGCGGGCGTCGTCGACGAGGTCGGAGAGGGTGTGTCTGGCATCGAAGCTGGCGACCGTTGCATTTTGTCATTTGTGCCGAGTTGCGGTCACTGCCGGTCGTGCCGAACCGGGTTGCAGAACATCTGCGATACGAACCGGTTGACGGGAACGAAGCAGTACGACAACACGTTTCGCTTCTTCGACGACGAAGGTGTTGAGGTCCACCAGTTTGCGAAGTTGGGTGTGTTTGCCGAGAGCGTTATCTGTCCGCAGCAAGCGATTTATCCGATTCCGGACGATGTGCCGATGGAAGTCGCAGCTCTGATTGGATGCTCGGTGACGACTGGTGTCGGCGGTGTCATCAACCAGCCGAACGCGAAGGCAGGGATGACGGTCGCAGTCTTTGGTGTCGGCGGCGTAGGGTTGAATGTTTTGCAGGGTGCGCGTCTTCTTAACGCTTCAAAGATCATCGCGGTAGATATTTTGGACAACAAGCTGGAGTTCGCGTATCGATTCGGCGCGACGGATGTGATCAATTCGCGGGCAGAGGATGCGGTCGAGAAGATTATGGAGTTGACTGACGGTGGCGTGGACATGGCGTTCGACGCGTTCGGCCACGTGACGACGACGCGCTCGGCGTTTGACGCGACGCGGAAGGGCGGTACGTGTGTGGTCATCGGTATCGCCGCGGAAGGTTCGGAAGCCGAGATTCCAATGGTCGAGATTGTCCGCAATCAGAAGACTATGGTCGGGAGTTACTACGGGTCGGCGTCGCCACATGAGACTTTTAGGACTTTGATCGATTTCTATCAGTCTGGGAAACTCGAAATTGGCGGATTGGCGCTGCGAAAGTATTCACTCGACGAGATCAATGAAGCCTATGATGATTTGGAGCGTGGAGCCGATGGGCGCGGAGTGATCGTGTTTGAAGGTGTCAAGTGAGAAATTGGAATCGCGTGTGCTGTTCCTGACGGTGGGAATCCCCTGCTCGTTGCGCTCGCGCCTCCTTCGCTTAGCGAAAGGGGCGGGTGTCGGTGCTGTCACCGTTGAGTTCCCATCTGAGTACACCCTTTGTCCTTCGGACATTTCCCCCGCGGGCGGGGAAACCATCTACGCGACCACGCCCCTGTCATTCCGAGTGCAACGAGGAATCCCCCGTCGGATGCTTCGGCTACGCTCAGCATGACAGACAGCCCTCCCCAGCATCCCCGTTCGCTTCGCGAGAGGGGCGACTCCCCATCGCGGAGTGGACAGGGTAAAATCAACTAACGAAACTAGGACGTGGCGTGGTTATTCGCGCGCCGCGGCGAGCAACCCCAACCGAGTTAACGACATCCCAGATGCTTGAAGACTACTTTCGCCAGTACGGGATACTCGTGATGTTCCTGATGGTTGCGATTGGTGTCCCGATCGGCATGTTGTTAATGTCCTACGCGGCCCAGTTCATCCGAGTGCGCCCCAGCCAAACCTCGAAGGTCAAGCGGGCCTCGTACGAGAGTGGTCTGCGTCCATTCAGTCCGAAACCTCGCCTCTTCAACATCCGCTACTACTACTACGCGATCCTCTTCGTGGTATTCGACGTTGAAACGGTTCTGCTGTTTCCGTGGGCGATTAAGTACGGAGTTCTGTCGAAGCAGTTCGGGCTGATCGCGTTTTTCGCGGTGCTGGTATTCTTGGTTGTGGTCACTTTGGGTTATCTATATGCATGGCGAAAGGGCGCGCTCGAATGGACTCGGAGCAGCAACAATTGACCTCCGACATCGAAACCGCTGATAGCGTACATCTGGGCGTTCCTTCTAGTGTGCCCATGGGTCACGACCCGCGGAATCCGTTGTTCAATGTGACGTGGGATCTGGACCGCGACGAGGGCGACGAAGTCAATCTGATGAAGGCGACTCGTCTGTCGCCGTTACCCGAACCGATTATGCACATGGATGACGATCACTCGCGAAACGTCATCGTCACCTCGGTCGATTACCTGCTGAACTGGGCGCGTAAATCATCGCTGTTTCCCTTGCAGTTCGGATTGGCTTGCTGCGCGTTCGAGATGATCGCGTCTGCGATGGGCCGTTTCGATATTTCGCGATTTGGAATGGAAGCGTTCCGAGCGACGCCTCGGCAGGCGGATTTGATGATCGTTGCAGGGACGGTCACGTGGAAGATGGCGGTGCCGTTGCGACGGCTGTACGAGCAGATGGCGGAGCCGAAGTGGGTGATCTCGATGGGCGTGTGCGCGACTAGCGGAGGCCCTTACTACCAGTCTTATTCAGTAGTCCCGGGAGTGAACCACATCGTCCCGGTGGATGTGTATGTGCCGGGGTGTCCTCCGAGGCCGGATGCGCTGCTCTACGGGATCATGCAGCTGCACGACAAGATACGACGCTACTCGTTGCTCGACAACCCCGCTGGGGGCATCAGCGGCTCCGCAGGTGGCTCATGAGCAAAGCTTGGGACGGCGGCAAGTTGGCGGACGCGATCCGCGAATCGTTGCCCGACGCGGTAGTCGATGGAGGCGGAACCGATGTCTGGATCGAGCCGGGCTCTGTTCCCGAAGTGATGCGGATGTTGCGAGACGATCCGGAGTTTCGCTTCGAGTTGCTGAGCAGCGTAACGGTAGTCGACTACATTTCCTATTTCGAGGTTGTCTACCATTTGACATCGCTGACTCGGAACGCGACGGCGGTGGTGAAGTCTAAGGTTGGATTCGGGCGCGAAGAGGCACGGATACCGAGTGTCGTCGATATTTGGCGCGGTGCCGATTTGCAGGAGCGCGAGGTTTGGGACTTGATGGGGGTCATCTTCGATGGTCATCCTAACCACAAGCGGATCATGTTGTGGGAAGGTTTTCCTGGCCATCCATTAAGAAAGGACTTTGCCACTTACGAGCAGTCGATTGTTCCGGAGTCTGAACGGCGCGTTCCGTCGGCGTTGGCTGACGAGATCGAGGATGGTCAGGGGTAGTGACGACGCAGGTCCGGACAGAGCCGATCACCGTCAACCTCGGTCCGCAGCACCCGTCTACACACGGCGTGTTCCGGATGCGCGTGACCTTCGACGGCGAGGAGATCATCGATGTCGAGCCGATCTTCGGCTATCTCCACCGCGGCTCGGAGAAGCTTGCCGAGGAGCGCACGTACGTGCAAGTCGTCACTTTGACCGACCGCATGGACTACGTCGGCTCGATGCTGAACAACCAGGCTTACATGTTGGCGGTCGAGAAGCTGGCTGGTGTCGATCCTGCGCCGCGGGGAGTGTGGTTGCGGATGATTGCGTCGGAGTTGCAGCGGATCGCCAGCCACCTCGTGGCAGTCGGTTTCTTGATACAGGACCTAGGTGCTTGGGGAACACCGCTCATCTACACGATGAGAGAGCGGGAGAAGATACTCGATTTGTTCGAGATGCTATGCGGGGCGCGTATCACGAACTCGTATCTGCGTCCTGGTGGTGTCTTCATGGACGCGCCGGAGGAGTTCTGGCCGGCGATGAACGAGGTGCTGGACGAGTTGCCGCCCCGGATCGATGATCTGGACGACCTGCTGACGGATAACGACATCATCTTCTCGCGAACCAAAAGCGTGTCGGTGCTGACACCGGATCAGATGATTGATGCGTCGATAACGGGTCCGATGCTGCGCGCGGCGGGTGTGGACTGGGATTTGAGACACCGTGACCCGTATGACTACTACGATCAGGTGAAGTTCGAGCGTCCATTACACACGGCTGGCGACAACTTTGCGCGTTACTGGGTGCGGGTGCAAGAGATGCGCGAGAGCATCAAGATCATCCGGCAGTGCGAGAAGCTGATCGACCCGGGTCCGGTTCGGCCGGAACACGACGATGTGCCCTGGCTGCTGCGTCCGCCGGTAGGAGATGCTTACGCGGCGATTGAGCACTCGAAGGGCGAACTGGGCTTCTATCTCGTGAGCGATGGTTCGATATCGCCTTATCGCTGTCACGTCCGTGCGCCATCGCTGATCAATTTGACGCTGTTGCGCGAGATGCTGGTAGGGGAGTTGCTGGCCGACATGTTCGTCAGCTTCGGCAGCGTTGATATCAACATGGGCGAGGTCGACCGTTGAACTCGC
>JAAXHR010000220.1 GCA_012270805.1 Dehalococcoidia bacterium | reverse complement strand
GCGAGGAAGTTTGCGCATCACGGGTATGCCACGATCTCGCCCAATCTGTATCACCGTCTCGGCCATGCCTCGCCAGAAGATGTGGCTGCTCACGCGCGCTCGGAAGGCGGTATTTCTGACGATCAGGCGATTGGCGACCTTGCAGCTTCGATGCGGTATTTGAGGTCGTTGCCGAATTCGAATGGCAAGGTGGGGGCGTTCGGGACTTGCTCTGGTGGGCGTCATGTTTTACTGGCGGCATCAAGGGTGGCAGGTTTCGATGCGGTAGTGGACTGTTGGGGAGGGCGAGTCGTGATGGATGCCTCAGAGTTGACTGAGATGTGTCCAGTAGCACCAGTTGACTACACAGCTGATCTTTCGTGTCCAGTGCTCGGACTGTTCGGGGAAGAGGACGGGAGTCCATCTCCGGAACAGGTGGCGATCCACGAGGCGGCCCTTAAGCAGCACGGGAAGATGTACGAATTCCACATGTATGCAGGTGCGGGTCACGGTTTCTTCTACTACGATCGATCGGCGTATCGACAAGAGCAGGCGGTGGATGGTTGGCAGAAGACGTTCGCGTTCCTCGCAAAGCATCTCGGATAGGTCACCGATCCTCATCCGACAACAACAGGAGAATCCGTTATGTGCACGATGATTGCCGAGAAGACCGCGGTGACTGGCTGCGGTAAAGGCACAACTGGCTGGATGCAGGTCAATCAAGTAACCGTGTCCTATGATCATCCGTCCGAGATGACGCTTGAACACGCTTTGAACATCGACTTTGTGGACTCGTCGCAGAAGCTGGGTCCGAGGATCGCGGTGGAGCTGACGCCGCAATCGGCACAGCGGCTTGTGGAGTTGATCACAGTCGCGCTAGAGAAGGGCGCGGCGGCGGATCCGGTGGCGTTCGAGCAGATGGTCTCAGCGAGTTAGTTCCCGCCATCCTCGGCGGTTCTTCACCCTCACCCTGACCCTCTCCCATTAAGGGAGGGGGGATTTGTGTATCCACCCTTCCCTCTAGATACCTGCCTATGCGGGGATGACTAGATTGTGCGGAGCGCCCATGGAGTGTAGAGGGGCCTACTCAGCGCCCCAGCTCGGTTGAAAGGCTTGAATTGGGAAAGATTCGGCTTTGAACGCAACTGGAATCGAGATTTGGAAGTGGCGGGCTGATAAGATTGTAAAGATGATAAACCGCGTTTCTTAAAGGCGCGCGTACGCGCGTACGCGAGAGCGCCCAATCCATACCGAGTTCTTGGTCGTAGATCGTGGGGTGAGTGGGGCATCGGCGATAAGCATCGGCCAGACTCTCTACTGGAGGACTATGACCACCGAAACTACCATCGCAACGAGCGGCAACGGGCATACTGGGTCTGCAGAGTACACGGCCGAAGACATCACGGTGATGGAAGGCTTGGAAGCCGTCCGCAAGCGTCCGGGGATGTATATCGGCACAACCGGGCCGGAGGGCGTGTTCCATCTCGTTCGTGAGATCGTCGACAACAGCGTTGACGAGGCGATGGCGGGGTTTGCGAGCACTGTAGATATCCAAATCCATGCAGATGGATCGGTGACGGTTATTGACGATGGTCGCGGGATACCGGTCGACACGCATGACAAGACTGGAAAGTCGGCACTTGAGACTGTGATGACGACTTTGCACGCGGGCGGAAAGTTCGGGGGCAAGGGTTACCAGGTGTCGGGCGGGTTGCACGGTGTTGGGGCATCGGTAGTGAACGCGCTTTCGGAGTGGACGGTTGTCGAGGTGCGGCGCGATGGGTATGTGTACTCGCAAAGGTTCGAGCGTGGCGTGACGATGAACGACATGACCGTGCGAAAGCAGACGTCGGTCGATCTCCAAGGGTCGGGCACTAAAGTAACTTGGATGCCGGACAGCGATGTGTTCCCAGAAATCGAGTATGACTGGGACGGCGTGACGGGTCGGTTGCGGGAGATGGCGTATCTGAACCAGGGACTCGCTATCCGGCTCCGCAGCGATTGGCACGAGGAGACGCACTGGCCTCACAACGACGTGACGTTCCGTTTCGACGGCGGAGTTCGCAGCTTTGTGCGGACGTTCAATCGTCGACGCGGTGGGATACACGACAGTGTTATCTATGCCGCCGGGACCGTGGACGAAGTAGCCGTTGAGGTCGCGTTTCAGTACAACCAGTCGTTTGTAGAGAACTGCCTATCGTTCGCTAATGTGATTCGGACGGGCGACGGTGGGACGCATGTCACCGGGTTCCGGTCGGCGTTGACGCGCGTGGTCAACGACTATGCGAAGAAGAACAACTTGCTGAACATGGGGAAGGATGGCGTTGCCACTCTTTCCGGCGAGGATGTTCGAGAGGGTCTGATGTCAGTGATCAGCGTGAAGGTGAAGGATCCGCAGTTTGAGGGTCAGACGAAGGGGCGTTTGGGCAACCCGGAAGTCAAGGGCGCGGTTGAGCAACTTGTTGGTCGGCAACTGACAGAGTTCCTTGAGGATCATCCGGACGAAGCGCGCGTCATCATTGATAAAGCTTCTACTGCGGCCCGGGCGCGAGAAGCTGCGAAGAAGGCTCGTGATCTCATCATCCGGAAGAATGCGATGGATGGTGGATCTTTGCCGGGCAAACTCGCGGACTGCTCGGAGAAAGATCCTTCGCGGTCGGAACTCTACATCGTGGAGGGCGAGTCGGCGGGTGGATCGGCGAAGCAGGGCCGTGACCGGCAGTTCCAGGCTATTCTGCCGCTCAAGGGCAAGATATTGAATGTCGAGAAGGCACGTCCGGAGCGGATGTTTGCGCACGATGAAATAACAGCACTCATCACGGCGATTGGTGCCGGCATGGGTGAGGATTTCGATTCGGAGAAGTTGCGTTACCACCGGATCATCATCATGACCGATGCTGACATCGACGGTGCGCATATCCGAACTTTGCTGCTGACGTTCTTTTTCCGCAACATGCGACAGTTGATCGATGATGGATATCTCTACATCGCTCAGCCCCCGTTGTACAAGGCATCGAAGGGACGTCGTAGCAGCTGGCTGTACGCGGACGCTGATCTGGACAGCTGGATGGCAGAACGCGCGTTCAATGGTCTGGCAGTTTCTTCTGAGGACGACGACGTTTACATCGAGGTGAAGGGCAAGCGGCTGGGTAGCACGATCACGCAGCTGAGAGAGTTCAGGGAGGCGTTTGGCATCGTTGATGCTCTCGGGGTTCCGGAAGACGTGTTCTACGATCTGCTACGAGATCCTGAGTGGCAGAACCTGACGTTCACGCGAGATAGATCTTCCGAGATAATCGCGGAGCTGGACAGAGATAACGGTCCTTTCCAAGTGGATCTGTTCAACGGTAGCGTTGATGAGGAGCAGACCCCGTTCACTCGTGAGATCAACGATGAACCAGAAGATGAGGATGATCTTCCCGTGACGTACCTGATTCGGGACTATGAACTGACGGAAGAGGTCTACAACAATCCGGCGCTGCGACGTGCCAAGCGTTTGTATCCACGTGTAGCTGACTTTATCGCGTCAGATAGTTTTGCGATTAAGAGGAGAGACAGTGTAGTTCTGGAGGAGATTGGATGGGAAGAACTTCCAGAGGCATTAGAAGAGAACTCGGACACGAGCGGCATCAACATACAGCGTTACAAGGGCCTTGGCGAGATGAATCCAGATCAGTTGTGGGAGACGACCATGAATCCGCAGAACCGTCTGATGTTGCAGGTCACGGCGCAAGACGCTATTAGTGCTGACGACATCTTCCGTACTCTGATGGGTGAGGAGGTTGGTCCGCGGCGAGACTTTATCCGAGCGAACGCGCTTGAAGTTAGGAATTTGGACGTTTAATTGTTGAGTTATCTAGCCTAACGACTTCTAAGATCTAATCACAACAAGCGCGTCGAAAAATTCAAATCTGTGAACTGGCTGACTTGTGTCTAAGCGGGTCACAGCCAGAATCGGTGTTGATGATGATGTTGAAATCGCGCAGATTAGATGTCAATTGCGCGATAAGGTTTGGACTGCAGTCAGATCGACATCCGAGGGTGGTGGGATAGCTGGCAGTTTGTCGTCGGAATATCGTGAGGAATTTGACAGTTAGTTGACGTCTTGGATCGTGTGGCCTTTCTGCGGGACAGGGATTGTCGTGACTTTAGTCAACTATTCGAACCATCTCTGCAAGGCGACAGTGTCGATTTCTACTTCTCCGTTCGAGTTGCTGGTGAGGATGTTGAAAAGAGGGATGGCATGTACCTTTAACTTTTCGCTACCACCTTGATTACGGTCCAGGATGCACAGGGCGATATCGATATCGGCTGGCAACGAGGATACAGCATCTACTGCATCCAACAGCGATCCGCCGGTTGAAATCGTATCGTCCCAGATTGCTACACGGTCGCCGGAAGCGATGTGTCCTTCGATCTGCTTGCCCATGCCGTGTTGCTTTTGCTCAGACCGCACGAAGTAGCCCTTGAGTTCATATCCGTTGGTATGTGCCATCAGGGTGATTCCGCCGATGATTGGCACGGCAGCGACGGCAGGTCCACCGAAATGATGGATATTTCGGGCTTCGAGAACTTGGAGGAAGAGTGACGAGATGATGTCAACGCTTTCGCCGTCGGTTGTGAGGAGACGACCGTCGAAATAGTAAGAGGATTTGGCACCGGAAGTGAGGGTGAATTCGCCGTAACGCAGTGCCCCGAGTTCCAAAGCACGCTCCAAGAGTCGCTCAGCGCGCGCTATGGCATCTGCGTAGTTCATTGGTAAAGGCTTGCTTCGATAATAAATCTGATTACTGATTCGGGCAAAACATTAGCCGCATTCGCCAGATCGCCGTGCCTGATCATTGAACGGATCTCTGACGCGCTGACCTTGATCATCGGGCCTCGAACCACCTGTGTGGCATCGGGTAGGGAAGCCGTATCGACCAAGGGCGAACCGGGGCGTTGAACCACTGTGAAGGTGCATTCTTTGACGAGTTCGTCGAAACGGTGCCAGCGGTGGAGGTCAGGAACGGTGTCGGTGCCGATGGCGAAAGTAAATTGGTTGGCGGCGGCGTAATGCTCCCTGAGATCGTTGACCGTGTCTATCGAGTATGTCGTTTTGTCGCGCAGGATGTCGACGTTTGAGACTTCGATACGGCACTCGTTTTCGACCGCCAACTCAACCATTCGCAGCCGATCCTCTGGTGACGCGATCGGCGCCTCGGAGCGAAGCCATGGACGTCGGGTCGGGACCATGACGACGGACTCTGCTTCGAGTTCGTCGCGCAGGCACTTGGCGATCGCGATGTGTCCGTTGTGGATCGGATCGAAGGTTCCGCCGAACACTACGACGCGTCGCGGGCTCATTGCCACTCGAACTCCCACTCGCCGACCAGTATCACGTCGCCGTTTTTAGCACCGGCGCGTCGGAGCGCGGTTGTGACGTTCATCCGCTCCAAGCGCTGGTGATACTGCACCAATGCGTCCCAGTTGTCGAGATTCGAGCCTGTCGCTAGGCGCACTGCCCTGTCGTAGACGATGCGGTAGGCGTCGGTGGCGGTGCGCACCACCATCTTCGTATCGGTCATGCGTGGTTGGAAGACGGGCAGGTTGTCATCGTCGAGAGGATCATAATCGTCTAGGAAATGGAGTCCTTCGGTAGATTCGTCTAGGCTAGTGTCTTGTTTTCTGATGTCGGCGAGACGATAAGAGATGGTTACAACGAGATCGTCGATACCACGGCGTGTCGCGGCGGAGATGAAGTGTATCGGGATGTCTTTTCCGACCGATTGACGTATCTCTTCCTCGATCTCATTGCGGAGCAGCTCGACTTCCTCGAGGTCAAGTTTGTTGACGGCTATGATCTGGGGAGTCTGCGCGAGCGTGGAGTCGAACTCTTCGAGTTCTTTGTTGATAGCGCGAATCCGCTCGCCGGGTTCGCCTTCGCTACCGTCAACGACGTGCACCAGCAGGCGGGTACGTTGCATGTGTTTGAGGAACTCATGGCCTAAGCCGATGCCCCGGGATGCGCCTTCGATGAGCCCGGGAATGTCCACCGCGGCGAAGGCATCGATGCCGTGTTCGACGATACCTAGGACGGGTTCTAGCGTCGTGAAGGGGTAGTCGGCGATCTTTGGTCGCGCGGCACTGATGGCGGTGAGAAGGCTCGATTTGCCGGCGTTGGGCATTCCAACCAACCCGACATCGGCGAGTATCTTGAGATTCAATCTCAGTGTGACGGTCTCGCCGGTTTCACCGGCTTCGGCGAGAAGCGGTTCGCGATTGACGGAGGTAACGAATGCAGCGTTGCCCAGGCCACCTCGGCCGCCTTTAGCGACCTCGAGACGCTGTCCGGGCTGGACAAGATCGCCCAGGAACAGTTCTGGTTCTCCAGCGTGGTCGCCGATGCGCCAGACTTCGGTTCCGACAGGTACCGTGACATCGACGCTTTCTCCGTTAGCTCCATGTCGCTTGTTTCGCGCGCCGTTCCCGCCGTTTTTGGCGATGAAGTGGCGTCGCCAACGGAACTTCAACAGGGTGTTCAATGAAGGGTCGGCGACTAGTGTCACCGATCCGCCGTTCCCACCGTTTCCTCCAGCTGGTCCACCGAGAGGTCGCAACGCCTCTCTCAGGAACGTAACGAGCCCGTTCCCGCCGTTGCCGGCTCTCGCTTCAATCGTGGCTTCATCAATCATGCCGCGATTCTAAACGGGCGTACGACGTGTTCCAGATTACATGCCAGCAAAACGTTGCCCTACTAACCTATACAACACACCCAAACATGTATACTAAAACCAACAACAAAGCACCGTGAAAGTTAATATAATGTTTAATAGAAAACAAAAATCAAAGAAAGAACGCAATATGTATAACGATAACAACCATGAAGACTATCGCTCATTGGATGCTGATCGACTCGAAAGACTGTTTGAGCAACAGGATGTTCTACAGAAGGAGCTTGATGAGCGTGAGGTTGAATTACGGAAGGTCAAAGATCGAATAAAAGCTCTTCAGACGCTCCTGAGTGAT
>JAAXHR010000221.1:4596-4935 GCA_012270805.1 Dehalococcoidia bacterium | reverse complement strand
TACCCGTGATGCGCAAACTTCCTCGCGCACTCCCGGTACCACTCGTCCCATCCGGGCATGTGGTGCGCCAATACCATTCCCGGATGAGGACCGGGGCCCAGCGGTCGAGCGAAATACGCATTGATAGCAGTGCCGTCTCCAGCTTGGACAGTGACCGTCTCAGCGATCATTCCTTCATACATATCCGTCGTATACACAACATTCCTCCATTCATTCATCTCCAACGCAACGCTATCGATGTTACGCCAAACCACGATCATTCCGACGCCACGTCTCTAAAAGATGCTCCTTTCGTTGGGCGAAAGGGGCGCGGAGCAAGCGAAGCGACGCGAGCGGGGT
>JAAXHR010000221.1:0-4562 GCA_012270805.1 Dehalococcoidia bacterium | reverse complement strand
CTTCGCGAAGCGAGCACGCAGGGTATGCCCGGGCTGTATCCGGCACCGCCACTCACATCAACCATCGTCGGTATTCGGTGTTATATTCCAAAGCACTATGACCGAGAACGCATCGCAAAACGGATCGGACGGAAACGGCACACACCAAAAAGGACCGCTCGAAGGCATTAAAGTCATCGAGTTTGGCAATTTCGTAGCCGGCCCTTTCGCTGGTCAGATCCTTGCTGACATGGGCGCAGAGGTCATCAAAGTCGAACCTCCAACCGGCGACCCATGGCGAGCCACTCAGCCTTTCGCACCCAGCGAAAGCCGTACTTTCCTCCCCCTAAACCGCGGCGTCAAGAGCGTGACTCTAAACCTCAAGGACCCTCTGGGCAAAAATGCCCTCGCACAGATCGTCAAAATGTCCGACGGTGTCATCTCAAACAACCGACCCGACACCGCCAAAGCCCTCGGGATCGACTACGAATCGCTCTCTGCCATAAACCCCGCCATCATCTATGTTGACATCACCGCTTACGGCATGAAAGGGCCCCTCGGCGGAGCACCCGGATTCGACCTTGTGATGCAAGGCTTCACCGGTGCCGTCGCCTCCGAGGGAAAAATCAACCCCGACGGCCAACCCGAAGTCGTCTGGTCATCCTCGTATATCGACCTCTCAACCGCATACTGCGCCGCCGCAGGTGTCATGGCCGGCATCATCGGACGCGGCGACAGCGGAAAAGGGCAAAAAGTCGAGACCAGTCTCATGATGAATGCCCTCGCTATGCAGTGCATGAGGATCATCCACATGCTAGACATGCCGACACCGTCCATGACCTGGTACCAAGAGCGATATCCCCAGCTCGTCGCCGAAGGCAAGAACTACCAAGAACTCCAGCACGACTACCAGAGTGTCGTTCGACCATCCATCTACCGTTGTTACTACCGCGCATACCGCACCAAAGACGGCGGATTATGCCTCGGTACCCTCGACTGGGCAGCCCGTGCCCGACTCCTCAACCACCTGAACCTCGAAGATCCGCGCGTCACCGATCCCGATTACGACAACAATTCGCTCGAAGCCGACAAACTCGCCCAAGACATGATCGACACCTTCGAGCGAATCTTCGAATCAAAGACCACTGACGAATGGGTTGAAGAACTCAACTCCAGAGACATCCCCTGCGGCCCCGTCCGGTTCAGCGAAGACCTCGTCTGGGACGAACAAGCCGCCGCCAACAACTACATCATCGAACTCGAACACCACACCGGCCACCGATACCGAACCTCCGGCCCCATCCTAAACTTCACCGCCGGCATGCCAGAACTGAAGGCGTCACCCGCCTTAGGCGAGCACAACCATGAGGTCCTAAATGAGGCGGGTATGACTGAGGAAGAGATCGCGGCGATTGTGACGCAGTAAGCATTACGGCCGCCAAATTCGGCCGATCTTCGATGGTGCCTCAAAGTTCAACCGTTGTGTCAGGGCATTTTTTACCGTAGATGAGCGCGATGCCCCGACAATGAAACGCGTCTACCTAGCCACTCCAATCACCAGCGTCTCCGAAGAAGACCGCCAACTGATCGTCAAATGGTGCGAGTGGTATATCCAGAACGAACTCGCCGACAGCGATGTGTTCTGCCCAGCAATTGAATACGAAAGGCGCTGGGCGAACGGGCCCGTTCAGACCGAGGACGACCTCATCGCCATCCGAGACCGTAGCTGGGCGAAATTGGATGGCAGCGACGAATTACACGTTCTACACCCAGACCTCTCAACCAACGCCGCAATCGAGTTCGGATACGCCATGGGCCGAAGCCTTGACAGAGTCGTCGTCATCGCTTTCGAAGAACGATTGAAGGACTCCCTAAAAAACTATCGGTTGCGAATCCTCATGCATCAACCCGAAGTTGAATTCATCGCTCACAGCATGAACGGACTGGGGTTGGACGTTGTGGATGCCCAATAAATCTTCGCATGGGATCCACGCGAAGATTTAACCGCTTATCGCGTCCTTAATCTCCAGCAGGGCGAACAAGACCGTAGTTCTCACCGATATCCCGGCCCACGCCCGCGTTCCCACGAATGCGCCTGAGCGACTTCCTCGTCCAATTCAACTCCCCAACCAGGCTTGTCCGGGATGTCCAGAAGTCCCCCATCATGGAACTCCAACGGCCCACCAGTCAGGTCGTCTTTCCAAGGCACATCGTCGATGTCGATCTCGCAAATCCTGACGTTCGGCAACGTGGCGCAGAGATTGATCCCCTGCATCGTCGCCAAGTGCGAGTAGTAGTTGTGCGGAGCCACGTTTATCTCATGCGATTCCGCCAGCATCCCGACATCTCTCCCGCGCGCGAACCCCTGCCAAGGAACGTCGATCATGGCAATATCCATCGCCCTTGCCGCGAAATACGGTCGGTAGTCCCGGATCGTGAAGAGGTTCTCCCCTGACGTGATCGGGCAACTCGTACTGTCCTTGACCTCTTTCAACCCGTCCACTTCGTACATGTCGATCTCGACCCACATCATGTCGAACTGTTCCAGCACCGCGCAGATCTGCTTCGCCGCCTGAGGCTTCACGTTGAAGTTCAGATCGAGCGCAATCTCAACATCGGGTCCTACCGCCTCCTTGAAAGTGCCGATGTACTTCTCAACATGCCGCAACAACCCCGGTTTGATTGTCTGATCCGGCGCATCGGTGCCAAACCCATACCCGTAACCATGCGTGTCGTCGTCAAAGAAGATGATGTTCGTCTTCAACGCCTTGAACCCTCGCTCCTTGACCTCCTGACCTAAATCCGTAACCGCCTGAAACGAATCCATCGGAGGCACACCGATTAGTTCATGGTTGCGCGAGCGTGAAGAACCGCAGTGCGACCAGTAAACCTGTTGCTGTTCCCGCATCGGACCGCCAAACAAGCTATGCACCGGAACGCCCATAGCCTTCCCCTTGATGTCCCACAACGCCAACTCCACGCCGGCTATAGCCCGCGCCGCGATACCGCCAGGCGCCTGCCTCGACATGCGATACATGTCCCAGTACCGGGCTTCAACTGCCAACGGATCTTGACCCAACAGAATCGGTTCGTAGTCGGACACCGTCCCAACGACTCCGTATGGGTTTCGCCCATCCGACATCTCGCCATACCCGGTTATTCCCTCATCAGTACGGACGGCGCAGAACTGCCAAGGACGCCAGCCAGCATCAACTACAAAGGTCTCGATATCAGTGATCTTCACGTCGCAAACTCCCGGTTATGTGGACGGTTCCGCGGTAAGTCAATTGACTAGATGGTAGGTTACAGCAACGATTCTAGGTGTCACGGAATAGTCGGCGATAATAATAAAAATCAAAGGGTCTATCTTCTTCACCCGATATCCAAACGGACGCGAGGTTCGACTTGGTCGCCGAAAAACTAACATCCGATACGCCTCCTTTAACCCTCACAAACGGTTACAACCCCGAAATGTTCGACGTCGGAGTCACCCTTGATCGCTCAACCAAGGCGCGGATCGCCGACAGCGTGAACCAAATACTCGTAGCGATCGGCCCCGCAAACCTCGACGCTCAAGGCACAGAACGAACTCCGCTCCGTGTCGCCGAGATGTTCGACGAACTGCTCAGCGGATACTCGATCGACCCGGAGCAGCTATTGAACGGCGCGCTCTTCGACGTTGAATACGATCAGATGGTGGTCGTCAAGTCGATCGAGTACTACAGCCTCTGCGAGCACCACCTGCTACCGTTCTATGGCTACGCACACGTCGGATACCTTCCCGACAAGAAAGTGATCGGGCTATCTAAGATTCCCCGCATCGTTGACATGTTCGCCCGTCGGTTGCAGGTCCAGGAACGCATGACGCAGGAAATAGCAAGCTTTCTCGATGCCCTAATCGAACCCAAAGGCGTTGGCGTGGTGGTCGAGGGAACTCACATGTGCACCGTGATGCGCGGCGTGCGTAAACAGGATCCCAAGATGGTCACCAGCGCCGTCATGGGTTCGTTGCGAAACAACGCAACGACACGCGACGAGTTCATGGAACACCTTCGCAACACCGCGGTGTGATCCACGTTTGACAGGTCGTACGAGCCTCCTGATCGCTTTTGACCGCCCTACTGCAAAGGCGAAAAACTCATAGGGAGCAAGAGCTTGTTTTTCTGCGTGAGCGGAGCAATGCCGCCCGGAGGAGGCCACACGCTTTTGGCTCGCGTTTCGGCACGGATGGCGGCGCGCTGATCGTAGCTCTCATATGCCCACATGTGGATCCAGGTATTGAGCGCACCCAATTCGGAATACCAGGCACCTATTAATGGTGAATACTTCTCTCGTTCCTCGATGTGCTCCCCCCAAATCTCGATGACCTTGGGTATGTCTGGGGGAGCATAAGTGTAGATACGCATTTCATATACCGGCCCCAACTTCGCTTCGCGCCGATTTTTCATAAATGGAGCGGGATGAAATATCTCCGACCGCATTTTTCTTATGAACTCGGCGTTGTCCGGCGGCCATATTCCTTCTTCAGCGACCTGCGCGCGTATCTGCCTGCGTTGTTCAAGGTCCTCATAGGGCCAAACATG
>JAAXHR010000319.1:815-12223 GCA_012270805.1 Dehalococcoidia bacterium | reverse complement strand
GAGGCCCTTTAGTCAAATTGTCACACCCTCCCCTCAAATCGCCAGATGCCATCGGTGTCGCCCGCGCTGGGTATGACCCGCGTGAACCCGTTGCTGTCTATGTTCACATTCCGTTTTGCCTTTCGAAATGCAACTACTGTGACTTCAACACGTACGAAGGCATCGAAGCCCTCATGCCTTCTTTCGTCGATGCCTTAGCGTCCGAGATCGACATCTGGGGTAAACGACTGGATTGCCCGGATGTTTCGTCGGTCTTCTTCGGAGGCGGGACGCCGTCATACCTGCCCGCCGAATCAATCGCTTTGCTGCTAGATCGTATAAATGATTCAACGGACATCGCCGGCGGCGCGGAAATCACCTTGGAAGCCAATCCCGACGACGTAGACGCTGAAAAGGCCAACGCGTGGTTGCAAGCAGGTTTTAACCGCATAAGCATTGGCGTCCAATCATTCAACGACCAGTTACTTACCGCTCTTTCGCGTCGGCATGGCTCGGACCAAGCAACGTTAGCCGTAGCCACTGCACGATCCGCTGGGTTCGAAAACATCAGCGTCGACTTGATGTTCGGTTTGCCAAATCAATCACTAACTGTCTGGGAACACTCACTGAAACGCGCGATCGAACTTGAGACAGACCATCTATCGCTGTACGGCTTGCAAATCGAGGCTGGAACTCCGCTGCAAAGAGATGTCAAACGAGGTACCGTGCCAAGACCAGACGACGACTTGGCGGCTGACATGTACGAGATGGCGATGTACAGCTTGAGCGACGCCGGATACGACCACTACGAGATATCCAACTGGTCTAGACCCGGCTTTCGATCTCAACATAACCTGGCATACTGGCTGAATCAGCCGTATCTCGGTGTCGGGCCAGGGGCACATTCTTCGATGATGGGCAGACGATTCGCAAATATGAAATCGCCGAGACGATACATCTCGGCAATCGCATCAGCTAGCGTTTCAGACGATGTAGTCGTCACGTCGATAGAACAAGGTAAAATCGCCGTCGATTTCGTCGAAATCACATCCAGTGAGATGGCGATGTCGGAGACCATGATGCTCGGAATGAGGCTGTCTGATGGGATTGGGAAGTCAGAGTTTGAGCGTCGCTTCGAAATTTCGATAAGCGATGTCTACGGACGAGAGATCTCTGATCTTGTTTCATCAGGATTGATTGAGGACGATGGCGACCGTATCCGTCTCACAAGTCACGGAAAACTGCTAGGCAATAACGTCTTCGAAGCGTTCATCATCTAAGACGAGTGAGACCGATACGGACTTGAGTGGACACAGCACATACGAACCCGTACGCGACGGTGTCGACTTCCCGGAGCATCTCGAGGAAGCAGTCGAGATCTGGGACGAAATCTCAGAGTGGTGGGATGACAAGATCGGTGATGGCAACACCGCGCAAGATCACCTGATCGAGCCGACACAGGAACGCCTACTCGCACTCGAGCGCGGCACCAGAGTCCTCGACATCGCTTGCGGTGCCGGCCGCTTCACGCGACGGATGGCTGACCGCGGCGCGAAAATCACCGCCATCGACCATTCAAGCGTATTTATCGAGAGGGCGCGACAGCGTTCGAAAGGCTACGAAGACCAGATCACATTCTCGATCGCAAACGCCGCCGATGCCGAAGCTTTGAAGGCGTTACCGGGCGCGCCATTCGATGCCGCTGTCTGCACGATGGGGATCATGGATATGGCTGTCATCACACCATTGGCGGAGACGTTGCCGCGGTTGCTGAAATCGGGTGGGAGATTCGTCTTCAGCGTTTTGCACCCCGTTTTCAACTCGGACGGCACACGCAACACTTTAGAGCGGGAATTCACTGCCGAAGGCGTCGAAGAACGTTTCGCTGTTTGGGTCCCCGATTACCTGCGAACTCGAGCGTACCGTGGCATCGGAATCCAAGGTCAGACGAGGCCGCATTGGTATTTTCATCGACCGATCGGCGAGTTGTTGCGAGTGTTCTTGAATCAGGGGTTCACGCTGACAGCACTTGAGGAACCGCGCTTTCCTTTCGAAGCATTTTCCGAGGCTAAATCGCCACTTTCAAGTGTGTTCTGGCGCGAGTTTCCACTCGTGATGGTCGTTCGTCTCGATTTGCCACGCTGATGGCTCGACCGCAGGACTTGATCCGCGATGGCGTCCATTCGATGAACGATTTGCCGATTCGTCCGATAATCCATACTTATCGGCATAATCTAGGAGCTCAAATCCCACTGCAATGTTCGTCGCGGGAACCGCAGGACACGTAGATCACGGCAAGTCTACACTCATCGAAAAACTGACCGGCATCGACCCCGATCGCCTGCGCGCCGAAAAAGCTCGAGGCATGACCATCGAACTCGGTTTCGCATGGCTAGAGATCGACGACGGAAGTGAGGTCAGCATCGTCGATGTGCCGGGACACGAACGTTTCGTGAAAACTATGCTGATGGGTGCAGGCGGTTTCGATCTCGCTCTGTTGATCGTCGCCGGTGATGAAGGTCCGATGCCGCAGACACGCGAACACTTAGCGATATTGGATCTGCTCGAAGTTAGCGATGGAATCGTCGTAATCACGAAGTCTGATCTTGCCGACCAAGAGCTGATCGAGCTGATCGAGATCGAAATATCGGAAATCCTGGAAGGCACATCGCTAGAAGGGTCGCCAATGGTTGCGGTGTCGGCTGAGACTGGAGTCGGATTGGATGATCTGCGCGGTATGATCGCTGACTTTGCTCGGCGCAAACCGGCGCGAAAGATCAACGAACGTCCTAGGCTCTTTATCGACCGAGCATTCAGTGTTGCCGGGTTCGGTGCGGTCGTGACCGGTACGCTTGATGGTGGCCAATTGCAGATCGGCGATGAAGTCGCGTTGTTGCCTTCCGGCAAAACCGCCCGCATCCGCGGATTGCAGAGTCACAAATCACAAATCGACATTGCTGTCCCGGGCACGCGAGTAGCGGTCAGCATTAGCGGTATTTCGCACACTGAGATACAGCGCGGCGAAGCTCTCGTCAAGCGCGGGCAGTTCAATACCACCACGGTTTTCGACGCTTCGCTTAGATCGATATCAGACGCCAAACGTCCAGTGAAGCACAACCACCACGTCACTCTCTATGGCGGGACGTGGGAAGAACCTGCTACTGTACGACTGCTCTCTCACGACGAGTTGGAAGCCGGGGAAGCGGGTTGGGCTCAAATCAAGATGAGTAACCCGCGACCGATAATCAAAGGCGATCGATTCGTGATTCGTGACAGCAACGACACGCTAGGCGGCGGTGTCGCATTGATCGCTGACGCGCCGCGCCATCGACGTAACGACCGATCGGTTATCGAGCATTTGCAGGTGTTGGCCGAAGGTCATTCACAGGATGTCATCGTTCATACTCTCGGCCAACTTGTCGTCGCCAACTCCGCGCAGATTGCGGAGGCCGCTCATTTGTTTCTCGCGGACGTCGAGACGGATCTGTCCGACTTAACGGAAACGGAAATACTGATACGTTTGACGGACGGTGCAAATCCTCTGTACACAACGAGGTCCCATCGAGACGCGTTGCGTGCCCAGGCAATTGACGCATTGGCCGAGTATCACCAAAGATATCCGTTGCGGCGCGGGATGCCGCGGCAAGAGCTCCGCAACCGGCTAAGGCTCAATTCGAGCGAGTTCGACGCCATAGTCGATAACATCGTCAATGACAGCGACGTTGCGAAAGACGGAACCATGGTCAGGATGGCGGACCACGAGGTCATGTTCACCCCCACACAGAAGCAGGAAACGGACCGTTTCTTGAAAGTCCTGCGCGAACATCGCTATTCTCCGCCCGCGTGGAACAAGATCGATGCTGAGTTGCTCGGAGCACTCATGGATCGTCGCAAGGTTGTCAGCGCCGGTCCAGAAGTGATTTTTGCCGCTGAGGTGTTTGACGAAATGCGGGATAAGATCGTCGACTTCTGCCAGACTAACGATGAGGTCTCGATAAACGATGTTCGGGAGTTGCTCGGTACGAGCCGGAAATACTCGCTTGCGCTCTTGGAACAGTTGGACCGCGACAACGTCACCATGCGCGTCGGTGACATGAGGGTGTTGAGATGATGGCAACGCCTGAAAAACTGACATTGACATTGCATGATCCGCCATTCAAGGTGTCCACGCTATCGTCGCTGTTCCGTTCGCTGCAGGCCGCGGTCCGCGAAACTGCCGCGGCAGGAGAGCCAGTCGAAACCCTGTTTTCCAACCAGCAAGGGCCTTTCTTGGTGACAGACATAGCGCATAGCGCCAACGGCGAACTCACAATGTCCCTCTGGTTCGTCGACCGCGATAATCAGCCCTTGACGGATCGATCAGATGAAACATTCGTGAGCGCTATCTCAGAGCTTGAACGCACCATACTCCGCGGCTCGCAACACACCTTTTGGGGAGCCCCGGCTTACCAATCGGAAATCCACGAAGACGATTCGCGCATGTTGCGGTTCATCGCAGTTTTGCGCGCCTTACGGTCGGCGACGATCTCATACAGTGGTCACAGCGTTGTCTTACGCGATGGCCTTTTCGCTTCGGAACGAGCCTGAACCGCCGCTCAGCTGAGACCCATATCGGCGACTTCGTCCTCGTCAAATCCCAAAAAGTGCCCCACTTCGTGCCACACGGTTTTCAACACTTCTTCGTCCAAGTCCCTACGGTTGTCCACTGCCTCTTCGATCGGTCTTTGAAAAATCGTGATCTTCGAAGGCAGCGTGGATGCGTACGACCCACCATCCGCCAGCGAAACACCTTCTGATAGCCCGAACAGGGTCTCGTCCGCGTGTAATCCGAGCTCGTAGAGCTTCGCAGGTGAAGGCTCTGGCTCAACCACGATGTCGACGTTTTCACTCTGCAGGCGCTCATAAAATTCAGGAGCCAACAGCTTAAGCGCGTCAAGGACTATGCCGTCGAACTCCTCTGGCGAGACTCGGTATGTCATCGCTGCCGTTAGCCGCGCGTCAAGAAGATGCTTTCTCTCGGATCGCCTTCAATGCATCTACGTTGGGTTTGTCCGGCCCGTCTTTTTCGTACCCGGGCACTTCCAAATAGAACGGCACCTCAGCGAATGCGGGATGAGACATGATGTTCAGGAAGCCTTCCTCGCCGATGAGCCCCTGTCCAATGTTGTCGTGACGGTCCACAGAAGAGCCGCGAGCGCGCATTGAGTCGTTGGCATGCACCGAACGTAGCAGGTCGAGCCCTATCTCGCGGTCAAACTCCTCCATGGTTTCATCGAGCCCTTCTTTGGTCGCGACATCGTAGCCTGACGCCCACACGTGCTGCGTATCGAAGCACGTCGCGACACGGGGATTGTCTATCGCTTTGATGAGACGACCCAACTCCTCGAATTTCGATCCGATGTGGTCACCCGAACCAGCGGACGTCTCGAGCATCAGCAGAGCTTTTCCCGGTGCGTTGTCTATGACTTGATTAACGCCCTCGACGAATTGATCAAACACGGCGTCCAGCCCTACGCCCCTGTGGCTTGCAGGGTGGAACACCAACCCAAGCGCTCCCAAACGCTCGGTCTGTGTCAATTCCGCGGTCAACGAAGTGCGGCTCTTTTCGACGAGTTCGGGATTCGGTGAACCGAGAGCCGTCAGATATTTGGCGTGTACGATAGTCGGGCCCAGTCCCGATTCTTCCATCTTGGCGCGGTAGCCCTGCAACGGCTTGTCTTTGATCGACGGAACTCGCCACATCCTCGGTGACGCGGCGAATATCTGCATGCATTCAGCACCGATATCCAGCGCTCGATCGACCGCTTTGTCTACTCCGCCTGAAGTCTTTACGTGAGCACCTATAAGCATCAGAATACCGTCCGTTCAACTATGAGGCATGCATCAAGACCCGAACACTCTCGACAATGAAAGTGTAACCCGCGACGGCAAACACGCAATCGATTTTCAAAGGTTAGCTGGTGCGCCGACGAAGCCTCGGCAACCTGCTCTTGAATCGTTGCAAAGCACCTTCGTCCCACGAGACCAGCACCTGTGCGGCGATGAAGATCGACGAATAAGTTCCGACGATCACCCCGAGCAGCAACACGATCAGGAAGTCACGCAAACTCTGCCCACCAAACAACAGCATCGCCAAGATAACTGTAGCCGTTGTAATGCTGGTTCCCAACGATCGGATGATCGATTCTCGGATCGAGGCGTTTACCGTCATTCGAAAATCTCGAGATGGGACCAGCAACACGTTCTCTCGCACCCGGTCAAAAATCACGATCGTGTCGTTAACCGAGTAGCCGATCACAGTCAAAATGCCGACAATGAAAATGGCATTAACCTGCGCGTTGAACACCGCACCCAGCACAGCAAAGATACCCAACACAATCAAGACGTCGTGCACCAATGCGATCACCGCTGACACCGCATAGCGGTAGGACCCTGGCACAGTCCTGAACGCGTACATGATGTAGAGCATCACGAACAGCGCCGCGACGGCTACAGCAATTATGGCGTTGCGTACCGTACCCTCGGCAACCGACGAGCCTACTGTCGCAGTCTCGAGTGTTATCGGGGTGTCACCCGTAATCTTAGATAACTCGGCATCTACGACATCCTTGCCTTCGTTGCCTAAATCGTTGGTCCGAACGAAGTATTGGCCTTCACCTAAGTCTTGGACGATCGCCTCTGGATGCCCGCTGGCTATAAGCGCGTTGTTAACCGCGTCAGTGCCGGGATCATTGGCACCGAAGTCGTACGTTGAACTTGTGCCGGACACAAAGTCGATACCAAGGTTCAGGCCTGGCACGAACAGCAACAGGACGGAAATCACCGCTATCGTCGCCGATATCGGCACGAATATCTTGCGTAGTGCTACAAAATCCATCGTTGTATTTCCGAACCGTTCAGGATTGTGTGCCCGGATCCGCTACCGGCACAAACACGTTGGAAGTATTGCCGACACCGGTGCGGGCAATGAGTCTCAACATCAACCTGCTTGCGAAGAATGCCGTGAACATGCTCAATAGCACGCCAATGCCGAGTGTCAACGCGAAGCCCTGCATGATGCTTGTGCTGAAACGATCGCCGAACCAGAAAAGCACCACTGCCGTGATGACCGTAGAAATGTTTCCGTCCCTAATGGAAGGCCAAGCTCGATCGAAACCAGTGTTCAACGCCGCAAGCAGATCGCGACCTGCGCGCAACTCTTCCTTCGTCCTTTCAGCAATCAACACGTTGGCATCAACCGCGAAACCAAGCGACAAGATGATCGCCGCCGTGCCCGACAGCGTCATGGTAACCGGCACCAACTTGAATATACCCAGAAGCATCACCGTGTACGCTGCCAACGAGAGGCTCGCTACGATTCCGGGCACTTTGTAGTACGTGATCATGAAGATGACGAGCAATACCAAACCGATGCCACCAGCAACCAGGCTCCGCTGCAGCGAATCGGCGCCCAAAATCGCATCTACGCTACGTTCCTCCGACAGTTCCAACTCTGCCGGCAAAGCACCGGAGCGAAGTTGAATGGCTAGCGTGCGGACGCGCTCGGTCGTGAAGTCGCCGCCTGAAATGATTGCACGGCCGTCGGCAATGCCTTGTCCGCCCTGCGTGTTCACGGTCGGAGCAACCAGCTCTACGTTATCGAGATAGATCGCCAACACGTCGCGATTTCGTGCGACTCTACCGGTTACCTCGAAGAACGCGTCCCTTCCAGATTCGTTGAAGACGATCGTCACCACTGGCTCGGGTGGCGTTCCCTCAATAGACGGGAATGCATCGTCAAGGTCTTCCGCCGAGATGTTGGTCGCCTGTTCAGTGAAGTACAGCGGTGACGAACAACGCAGCAGCAACCATTCGGTCTCTGACAAGCCATCTGGCGGCCATTCCTCTGCAGGGACATCTGACGGTGGGATAATCGGACCGCACTTGCGCTCTCGGAACTCCAGCTGCGCAGTCGATCCGATAAGCGCTTTTGCTTCCTGGACACCACCTGAAACGGTCCACTGTGCAACGTAGCCAGGCGACCGGATCGAGGCGAAGTTGCCGATATCAGCGAGCTGACGAGTCAAATCTTCAATGCCCGACGGCAAGATGTTGCCTTCGTCGTCAAAGGTTCGGTCCTTCAACTCGCCAGAGAATTCGGCTTCGAAATAGACGGCATCTACCTGCCTGAAATCGCCGCCTTCGTCGGTCAAGAAGAGCAACGTGTCGGTTCCGTCGCTTACCACCACATCCTCGAAACCGGCAGCTTCGAAGGCCGCTTGCACTTCCTCGGTTGTCGGCGCGACTCGAATTGGATCCGGCAACTGAATCTGCTCATCGTCGGTTTCTGAATCTGCCGCGGCATCCTCGCTGTCGGCTGTTGCGCCATCTTCGGACGCATCGACTTCGTCATCAGTTGCGATTGATGTGGTCGGGTCGAGTTCGGGAACCTCGATCTCGTACTCGAACGTCGCTCTCAACATCGCTGGATGCTTCTCTCGGAATTGGGCCAGCCAATTATCGGCTTCGCGTCCATCGAAGTCGTCGAAAGTCACGATCATCGATGCATCTTCGTTCACAAACACTTCGACCCCCGACTTCCCTAAGTCGGATTCGAAAAAGCCTTCCACATCTTCGGGCGTAACTTCTCCGCCATCGATAGCGACGTTTAGCGAAGACTCACTTTGGCCGGGAAGTTGGATCAGGATACGATCAGGCGGATTGCCGAGAACCTGAACAGTCGGTTCGCTTACACCGAAGGCGTTGACACGTCGTTCGATGATGGTGCGGATAGCTTCCACGTCTTCCGCGGTCGGCACTTCGCCTTCTGCTGGAATGATGTCGTAAATCAGATGCGTTCCGCCTTGCAGGTCAAGACCGAGGTTCAGGCCTAGGAACGAATCTTCGTTACCTCGATCGAACTCGAAGTTGACGACGCTGAAGTTGATGCGCGGGATGGAGATGACGACAGCGGCGATGATGACAAGCGCCGCTACGAAAATCAGACCTCTTAAGTCACGAGCCACGTGTAGTTAACCGATGTCGCGCAGATGCCCGCGCAAACGCGCGCAACTCGGCGCGATGCGGTCTTTTTGCGGTTCGCTGTCCACTTTGAATCAGGTCTTGCCGAGCGGTTTTTCTGCAACTACGCTATTGACAAAAATGACTTCGATACAACCCTCTGGATCGAAGTCTCAAACATCAAAGTATAGCACCGAGCTAAATGACTCCCGCACCCGAAGCCTGTCGTTCAGGTGCTCTTGATGTCGCCTTCTTGACGTTTGGTGCGAGTCTCAAGGTCATACGCCAGTTCTGACATCGAATGCTCTGGCGTGACCTCGCTCAACTTAGCCTTTGCGACAAGCAACTCTGGAGCAGAAGTTGCGGCATGAGGATGTTCGTGATCGCGCTCGTCGTGATGAGCTTCGATGTTGTAGTTGACATCATGCAGGTGAGTTTCGCCGGGTTCCGGCTCTTCGCCTACTTCTCGGAGACGCTCATGTTCGAGGAGGTGATCCATGAACATGATGCCGTTCAAGTGATCGATTTCGTGCTCAAGTGCTTGGGCGAGTAGTTCCTCAGTCGAAATTCGCCATTTCGATCCGTTTTCGTCTAGTGCTCTAGCCGTAATGCTTACTGATCTGCTCACTATCCCGACGTAACCGGGCAGGGATAGACATCCCTCTTCGACTTCCCGCTTGCCTTCCGTCTTGGTGATCTCTGGGTTTACCAACCAGAACGGCTCTTCTTCAGGAAGATGAAGAGCGATCACGCGTTTCAAGACACCGACCTGGTTAGCCGCCAACCCGACTCCTTCAGCGTCAACAAGCGTCTCGACCATGTCCTGCGCAAGTTTCCGCACATCGTCGTCGATACGCCGAACCGTACGACACTTGCGACGAAGTATCGGATCGGGGAAAATGCGTATTTCTCGAATAGTCATCGACCTCTGATTCTGAGATTTTACTGCCAGATGGCTAGTTCATCTCGATCGGATCTACGTCTACAGTCCAGCCAGGGCCGAGAGGAACATCGTCCAAGACTGCGGCGGGTTCATCGCCTTTCAACAAGATTTGCCAGCGATAGCGCCCTGCCCGACGTGCCGGAAACGCTGGCGACGGACCCGCCACATCAACTTTGTAGTCGGTCTTCGCATCTAGGTATTGATCGATGCGGTTACGGACACTACGAGCTTCCATTGCCGCGTCGTTACTGTCGAAAGCACCGTACGAGAGTCGTACTTGAGACGAAAACGGTGGCAGGTCGAAATACTCTCGAGTCGCGATCTCTTGCTCGTAGAAACCGACATAATCCTGTGCCGCAGCGGCGGCGATGGCGAAGTGGTCGGGCTGGAAGGTCTGAATAATCGCCACACCGGGGGTGTCTGAACGACCTGCTCTGCCCGTGACTTGGGATAGTATCTGGAACGTTCGCTCTGCCGACCTGAAACTCGGAACCGCTAATCCTATGTCGGCCGCGATAACTCCGACCAGCGAAACGGTAGGGATATCCAATCCCTTGGCAACCATCTGTGTGCCGATGAGTATGTGATTGCCGTCGCGTTGAAACTCCTCAAGCAACTTCGCATGCTCGGTCGAATTGCGCGCAGTATCTGAATCCCACCGTAGAACCGGTGTATTGGGGAAGAAACTTCGAACCGCCTCTTCAACACCCTCAGTTCCCGCGGCGCGGCGCGCGATCCCGGCGCCTCCGCATTCACGACACTGCCGGGCCGCGCCGACCGAGTAGCTACAGTAGTGACACTGCAATCGGCTACCTCCCCCTTGACGCGGGTTCCTGTGCAACGTCAATGGGGTTTGGCAGTTCGGACAGGTCCTGATCATGCCACACGAAAGACATTGGACGAACGACGCGCTGCCGCGTCGGTTGATGAAGAGAATCGACTTCTCGCCACGATGAACGTTATTGCTGAGCGCTTCGAGCAACAGTCGACTGAGCATTTCTCGATGTCCAGCTTGGATCTCTACTCTCATATCGACGATCCGCGACTCTGCGTGTCCAGCATTTGCTCCGCTCTTGGGTGTCGTTTGAGTAGACGGGCGGAGCACTTGATTGATACGTCGTGGCAGGGTCAACAGGATCATATCGTCAGATTCGTCCGAGGAGACTGCCCTCCGATACGTCCCGATATCCGGCGTGGCACTACCCAGAACCAAGACCGCTCCCGATAATCCGCAAAGTTTCTCTGCCACGTCACGGGCATGGTATCTCGGTGCGCGGTCGCTTTGTTTGAACGTCCACTCGTGCTCTTCGTCAATGACCACCAACCCGAGATTGTCAACCGGCGCGAAGATGCTTGACCGAGATCCGATGACGACGTTGTACCCGCCGTTTCTGATTCGATGCCACTGATCGAACCGTTGGCCCATAGTTAGTCCGGAGTGCTGGAGCGCGATCTGACCTGGGAATCGACTGGCGAAACGTTGCAG
>JAAXHR010000319.1:0-786 GCA_012270805.1 Dehalococcoidia bacterium | reverse complement strand
CATCGACTGCATCTCGTTGTTCCGGCGTCAATTCGTGACTTATCGCGTCCTGAACCGCGTAGTCAGCTAGCGGGTCCCGTTCGACCCGGACCTGCACCACCTCAGCCACACCATCGTTGATTAGAGCTCTAACGATGTGGTTGCCAAAGCGTTTCGATAGATCGGCACGCACGACAGAGTTCGGAATTGAAGCCAAATGCCGGACAAGGGCTGCCCGTCGATGAGCGCGACGTCCCTGGTACCGCTCCACCGCCTTGTCCACATTGACACCTTCGGATATCTTGACGTGAGCTTTGAAAACCGCTCTGGCACGCGGGCGTTCCCAGACCGATTCCTCGACTACGATCCCATTCCGCACCAATGCGTCGAGATGCCGTTCCCTAGACCTGCCGATCTGTCCGACAAGGCGGTCACGGCGGACTCGGCCAGCAACCGGAATCTCGTGCAGAACAGCGCGCTGTTCCCCGGAGATCGGGAAACCTGTCAGGATGTCATCAACTCGCTCGGCCAAGTCGCTGCGTGACACCCAGATGTGAAGTTGCTGGTTGGCGCCCGGCGGTAGCATCGCCACACAAGCACGAAAGATGTTTGTTTGATAGTAGTCCGCTATCCAGATCGCGGTTCTTAGGAGATGCTGCGAGATGAACGGGCCGTCATCAACGATGCTGTCGATTGCCCGGACATTTTCGGTATCGCAGGTGTCGGATAGCGAAACTGCTATGCCTTGGATGGGGCGATATCCGAACGGCACCCAAATCAGATCTCCCGGTTGAACGATTACGCCCT
>JAAXHR010000335.1 GCA_012270805.1 Dehalococcoidia bacterium | reverse complement strand
ATCATCTTACCGGTGATGTCATCTTGGTAGCCGCCGCGATAGGTGACATTGGTATCTAGCTGGTATACACCGTCGGCACCGATATCAAGCGTAGCAACCCAGAGGGATTGCTGATAATCGACCGCTGGCACGCTAAACACGGACCTCAGACCTTCACTGATCATACCAAGCTCTGATAAGAGGAGTGATTCGATGGTCTCACTGATTCCATCGGTTCTCACCTGTCGGTTCCGTGGATCCAGGAACGGGAACGTGGTAATCATCACACCGCCCGCTGGGTCAACATACGGCTTGGAAAGCGTAATCATGTAGTAGTAGGAGACATGGGCACCGGGGCTCAACGCAACATCGGCTGACCATACACCCATATCGTTCCGGGTCATATCAACCGGCATCTGCCCGTCCATCATGAGCTGCACCGCTCCGAAGGTCGGCATAGCACCTGAGAAGAGTGCGATCCACTCCTCTTCGAGTTGGAAGCTATACATAAAGGAACCGCCTTCGGGGACAGAAGTCCCTGCCATCGGCGCACCGTTGAGGCTGAAGGTCACGCTTTCGATGGTCGGCGCACCTGAGATATACAGATTCAGTTGGTCGCCATTCATCCAACGACCGGGGTGCCGTCGATCTGCTGAAAGCGCTTGCCATGCTGTCGGTCTCGTAGTTATCGCGTTACCGAAACTTTCCTTAGCGATATTCTCGTCATCTGGATCGAAACCGGCTGGCAGCTCAATCGCATACGCACCGATGGAAGCCAATATCGGTGAGATAAGTAGCGGCAAACTCGGTGGAAGCGCTACCAACGGGTTAATCCCTACTGTTTGCTCCGCGAGAGCGCCGGCTTCAGCGGCGAGACCACCCAGATCCATACTAAGCAGTTGCTGGATAATCGGATCTTGGATGCCTGTATAGTGCGGGTTGATTGAAAGACCACCCAGCTCCAACCTCGGTGGAACCAGCATGATTGTGTCAACCACTAGCGGTTGGTTCAGGTAAACAAGCTGATATGACCGCAACTCCATTATTGCATGACCGTGGAATTGGTCAATTTCGCGCAGGACATCAACCGTCAAGACATCGCCGGTCGCTGCGACTGGCATTGCGAGATCGACGAAGTTATAGGTGTACTCGCCACCAGCGGTGGTGGTCGTACTTGCCTCGACCATTGTGCCGTGCATATCGATCCTGATGCTTACAGCAAGACCTGCCTCGCCGGGGGTGCCGTCCATATTGATGACATCACCTTCGATAGCGAGAACCCGGACTTCGGTGGGCTGCTCTGACATAATATCAAGGTCCACGCGAGCGGTCTGGAGATCTTCTATGGTCAATTCGTGGGTTACGTTCGCAACCTCTGTACCGGCATCGTTCGTTACTGTGACCACAAGGACATCGCCCGTCTCTGCAACGGCGGAGAGTGGATTGACTTGGGTAGCCTCGTATTCACCAGCGTTATCAACAGTCGTGCTCTGCATCCAATTACGGGTGGTATTCGTGACGGAGACAGTCAGATCACCTTCCCTCAAATGGCTGGCTGCCGGGACATGCTCGGTATCACCATTCTTGAGGTAGACTGTGCCGAGAACGACGAGGACGTTGGAGGTGAGTCCTATATCTGTGACCACATCCCTTGTGATTGTCGCAGCACCGCCACCTTCGGGGAGTTCCGCATTTCTTATCGGCTCGCTATCGTTTGTACCGCGTACGCCGGTGGCATCGGACGCAACCACCACAACGATGTCGTGGCTCGTGGCGACAGGACTCAGCAGCTCAACGAAGTCCGCTACGTAACTGCCAGCCGCATCGGTCTGGACCGTTTGGGAATTTGCACCAACGGTTACGGAAACATCAAGACCGCCGCCTGCGGAGGTTGTGCCGTCCTCCTTGTAGACGTTACCTTCTACGACGAGGGCGTTGACAGTGCGGGGCGGAATGACGATATCGGTCGTCACATCAACCATGACGGACATTCCCGCTTCCACCTTTTCAAGGATGTCATTGACGAGGGGGAAGCTTGAGCCGGCATGTGCCATACCGTTGATACTTAGGCTAACCACATTCGCATCGGCAACTGCAATGGATACCGTATCGCCGGTGGTAGCAACAGGACTCAGCGGACTAACGAGCGTTACCTCATAGCCACCGTCCGCTCCAGCAGTGCGCATCTCGGGTGCGTTTGTACCGATTGTAACGGTCACAGCAGCGCCAGCAGCGACGATTTCGCCATCCTCTTTATAGACCGTACCTTCGACGGTTATGATATTGACAGGTATCGGTGGTTCGGAGGTCAGGTCGAGGGTGATATCCGCGGAGATCCCAGCTGTCGAGACGGTTATGGTGTCGGGTCCCTCTTCGCCCATAGCGACCATCGGTGCGGTATAGGTTGCGGTGTAGGTTCCAAAAGCCGTTTCGGTGAACGCGCCAACAGTTCCACCACCCGTATTCGTAGAGGCTAACGTCTGTCCGCCGACACCGTTACCTTCGCTATCGCTGACCATCGCGGTGACCGTAGAACTTCCGAGACTCGTAACTGTCATCGGGGCTGCGCTGAGTGCGATTGCCGCTGGAGGACCTGCGTTAATCGTGATGCTCGCCATCGCAGAAACAGCTGCATTGGTCGCCGTAGCGGTGAGGGTCACAGGACCAGCGGTTCCGCCGGAGGCGTAAGTCGCGCTATATGTGCCGTCGCCATTGTTTGTCACTGCACCGACGCTTCCACTTCCAACTGCGGGGGCGAGTGCGAGGGTGACGGTCTCATCTGTCACGGGTCCTACCTGTGTGACGGTGACGGTAACAGCACCATCGCTCGGTGTGTCTGCGATGAAGGTATTCGGATTAACCGCAACCGTTACCGTTACCGGAACGGGTGTCAGCACAATGGCTGCACTTCTCGATAAGCCGGTCGTCGCTGAAGTGACGGTGATGTTAGCGACAGGGATAAGCGGTAGGGCGGCAGGGGCAGTATAGGTCGCGCTGTAAACGCCGTTTCCGACCTCTGTGGCACTTGCGTCCACAGTTCCGTTGTCCGCCGTAAGTGAGACGGTATCGCCGGCGACACCGGCTCCGCCTTCAATAACGGTTATCGTTAGTGTTGCTGTCGAGCTACCGTCGGCGGGGAGTTCCGATTCACTGGATTCAACGGTGAGGCTCGTACCCACGGTAATGTTAAGGGGATCCACGATGCCACTGGTCACATCGGCTGCCGTCAGCGTATGTATAACACTCACAGCGTTGCCTTCGGCATCGGTCGCCGTTATTTTTACCATATCACCGACGCTTAGCTGGCCGCCAGCGAAGGAGAAGGCAACGATGTCGTAGCTACCGTCGGTACGCGACGGATTGCCCACGAAATTAAAGGCGGCATTGGCGGGGACAGTCTCGCCTGATATGGTGTATCCGGGGGTAGGTGTGCCGTCTGCCTCTTGAACTGTTCCCTTAAAGGTTATGCTACCGGTAGATTGACCGTGGGTAGTATCAGCTGCAATGAAGCCACAGACAAGCGCTACCGTCATAAGTAAATAAACGAACTTCTTGCTACTCATATTTATCCTCCTGAGGGTTCCCATCAGTATGATTTAATTAGAGAAACCGAGTCTGTAAAAAACTCGGTTTCTGTCCGTTCTGGGGTACGTGGGTGTGGACCCGGGCTTTGTCGGGACGTCCCCTGTTTTTTTTTTCGAGGTGCCAACATGTGTTAAAGCTACATTAATATATGAAACCATTTAATAAAGAATAATTACGTAATGCGTGATTGGAAGATTACACATTTTACACACGGAACTGAAGATAATGTTTCCAAAGTTTTGGTAGGCGCTGTTTCTAACTGCG
>JAAXHR010000196.1 GCA_012270805.1 Dehalococcoidia bacterium | reverse complement strand
TTCGCCGGAACGGACAGACAATATCCGACGAGATGCTCACCCACCTCTCGCCACTCAAGTGGGAGCACATCAACCTGACTGGCGACTACCACTGGCGCAAGGATGCAGGGCTCGGAAACCGTAAGTTGCGTCCCCTCAGAACCAGCCCCCCGCTCGCCGCCGGCACTCCTTAACGTGCAATTTTTGACCAATGGAGGAGTGACCCCGTCAACACCCCGCTCGTTGCCAACCCTTCGATACGTAAAGCGTCATTGACAAATCCGAGTGCTCCGGCGTCGGTCGCCGCACGGAGCCGCCTTTCCACCTGCTCTGCAGGACAGGATGTTCATCAATAGATAATATCTGATTGGCATTGGATTCTCTAACAGCTATATTAAGTCCGGTGTTCAAGGTCATGATCACGAAGGAAGCAAGTCGTCGTCTCCGTGGCATGTCCAATAACGCAAAGAGAACGATGATCGACAAAATCGAGGGTCTTGCGGCAAATCCCTTCGCTCCGAACAACAACGTGACCGCCCTGAAAGCGACCGATGGCTTCAGGCTTCGGGTAGGCGATTGGCGGGTACTGTACACGCTCGACACAAAAGCCGGAACGATGACGATTGCCGCTATCGTACCCCGTGGAGAAGCATACCGATGACTCCCCCTACATTCCCAACCATCACTCTCGGCGGCCAGGAATATGCCGTTGTCCCACGCGCCGAATACGAGGCGTTGCGAAACGCTGTTGATGAAGATGCCATGGATGCCGCGATCATTCAGCGCGTTCTCGAAGATCCCGATCAAGAACTCTTGCCTTTCGAACTGGTCAAGCGCATCGCGGGAGGAGAACACCCAGTGCGCGTGTGGCGCGACTATCGCGGTACAAGGGCCGCTGAGCTTGCCGCTGCCGCCGGGATCGCGGCCTCCTATCTGTCGGACATTGAGAACAGGAAGAAGCCCGGTTCGGTCAGAGCCATGAAACGCATCGCCGACGCGCTCAACGTAACCGTGGATGACCTCATCTGACCTGAAACATCCCCCTGATCA
>JAAXHR010000401.1:17615-18519 GCA_012270805.1 Dehalococcoidia bacterium | reverse complement strand
AGCTTGGCGGTCATGATGTCGATGTACCAGCCGTCCCACTCGATGCCGGGATAGTCCTGGGAGACGCGTTCGGCCACCTGCAGAAAGCGTCCGTCGCTCAGCTTGACGATGTTGGCCTTGGTGACAACGGTTACGCGGTCGCGACCGTTTTGCTTGGCGTGTTCAAAGGCGGCGCGGATGATGCGCTCAGAGCCGGGTTCAGAGATGAGACGGAAGTCGATGGTGAAGTCGTCAGTGACGTCGATGCCATCGGAGCCGAGGGCGTATAGGTCTTCGGTGTTTTCTCGGAAGAAGACCCAGTCGATGCCCTCTGACGGAACACGGACAGGGCGGACGTTCGCGAAGAGGTCAAGTTCTTTTCTCATGCCTACGTTGGCAGACTCGAGGTTCGGCCAGCCGTCGCCCTTTTCGGGAGTGGTGGTCGGGCCTTTAAGGGTGACATCGCACTCTTTGATCTCGGCGAGAACGTCGTCCGGTATCGACTGCAGGTGTGCTGCGCGGTTCTCGATGGTTAGACCTTCAATATCGCGGAACTCGATCTTGCCGCTCGCGACTGCGTCGGACAGCAAGCGTTCGAGTACACCGCGGGCGGTATCGGTGATTGCAGGTCCGATGCCGTCGCCGCCGATGAGACCGATCTTGATAGTGTCGAGAGCGTTGTAGTCCACAAAATCGGCCGAATCCTTCATCGCCGTGACGCGCTCGATCTGTTGTTCGAGCAGATTGCCGAAGTGCTCCTTGGCACGCTCTATCGCTGCGTTTTGCATTCAGTGTTCCTCAGATGCTTAACCCGTCGGTCGTGTGTTGAACGCGGGCCGTGGGGTTACTCCCACTTGTGTGGTTTGCCTTCTTTGGGCAGCAACTTGCCGGTATCCTGCCGTATTGCGTGAGTTTCTTCGGTCTT